>JAAYJG010000338.1 GCA_012523055.1 Ruminiclostridium sp.
CGATATAAGGACCTTATCACTACGTGATAAGAACCTTGTTGCTGTGTGATGGTTTTGCCAAAGCAAAACCTGCTGTTGCAATAACAGTGTGTTGCGATTGCAAGCAATCGCTTCCGTTGTTATAAAAAAAGAAAAGCACCAGGCCACTTCGCAGGTGAATGGCTTACTTTTTTTGAAGTTGCACGGAGGTTGTTATGCTGATTTACGTTTTGGTCTTACCGCTGTTCATGCTAGCGGATTATTATCTGACGCTCTTAGGTGAAAGGCTGTCAAAAGAGTACCGGGAGCACTATGTTTTAAAGGAATACGAAGTGAACCCTTTGTGGCAGGGGGATGTTAAAAAGCAGAAATGGTTCAACCCGAAGCAGTTGCTCCTGGTAGCGGTATTCACGGGGATCTTCTATTTCTTTATTCAATACATTGGTGATGATTATTTTCTGTTGCCGTTCCTGATGGGGATGATTACTGCACCTTACACCATCGTACTGGGCAGGCATCTAAGCAATCTGCTGCTGTTCATTTACATTCGGAAGAACCCGGCCACGCTGGAGGGAAAGGTGATTATTCCGTCCACATATATGCTGGTCACATCAAGAATAATGGTAGTACCGGGTATCTTCATGTATATTGTCATTTATGCCTTCACACAGCACACTTTTGTTCTGGGTGGCGTTATAGGAAGCTTGATATTGTACTTCGTTCATTTTATATGGGCCCGGAAAGCACAAAAAAAAGCCGGATCATAAAACCATCATCAAAATGAGCAATACTTTCTTGGCGGGGAATAAAATGGCAAAAAATGACCTGGTATACAGAACATTGGTTGAAATCATGGACAGACATCCGGGTGTCAGGCTGGGAATAGCAGATATCGAGTATTCCGAGTTCTCTGTTGAATACAGCCATGCACTTGTTTTTGCCATTCCGCATAGAAAAACGATTACTTTAGAGAACTAGTCTGAACTGGAATTTGAAAACACTATTTGTACGGCTCGTATGGAGGTAACTGAAATAACTACAGAAGTCACGGCCTTTCTTGAAAACCAAAGAATTGCATACTTTATCCCTCCGGTTGCACAAACCGATGAAAATGTTCTGCTTGCACCCTTTTCTTTTAAGTATGCCGCAGTGAACGCCGGCATGGGATGGATCGGGAAAAATGGCGTCCTTGTGACCAGGGAATACGGCCCCAGGGTAAGGCTTGGTTCGGTTTTGGTGAAACATCCTCTTCCTGAGGGAAAGCCCATCCACAAAAGCTTATGTGCTGAAAACTGCTTCCGTTGTGCAGAAGCATGTCCCTATAATGCCTTAAAGGGCACGCAATGGAATATTCATAAACAGCGTGAAGAGATCATTGATTATCAGCTGTGTAACCTCAAACGCAGTCAGTTTGTGAAGAAACACGGAAGAAAGAATGCATGCGGCTTGTGTATGGCCGCATGCCCGGTTGGAACACAAAAGTGAAGTATCACAGCACATCTTACTTTTCGATATTCTGTATAAAGATGATTGCTATGAATTGTTGGAACCTGCTAAATAACTTGGTTTGCATATCATTCACTTCAAAAATCCAATACAGCTGGTTAACGATTTAAAGAAACTTGGAGTAAACATGGTGGCTTCTTTAGAACAATGATCTATTTTATTGGGAGTGATATTATGCCCAGAGAAGCAAGAAAGAAAAGCAAAAGCGGAATATATCATGTTATAATGAGGGGTATTAATAAACAGGTTGTGTTTGAAGATGAAAAAGATAATTTAGGGTCTACTGAAAAACGGTCAAAGTATTGTAAACACTATGTCCTAAGGCATTTTTGTCTTATTACAGTGAAAGGAATACTAGGATTTTGTCAGAAAATCCTTGCACGTGGAGAAAGAGAAATGCTTTAAAAACCAGATAACAAAGCTCAAATATCATTCTTTACGAATTTCTTTGCCTGTAATCGCGAACTGGACCCAAGCAACCGTTGGGTAACTCTATCGAAGCTGGTTCCATGGGCAGAAATCGAAGAAA
>JAAYJG010000040.1 GCA_012523055.1 Ruminiclostridium sp.
ATTTAACTCTATATGCATTATTCTTGAGATATGCATGAAAGCTTGAGTATTGGCGGTACGCAGGCTATCGGATCTCCAATCTCAAGCTGCGTGCCGTCAACTTTCATGCCCTTTCCAATTGATTATATAGGAAATGACAATCCTTGTGACTACACGCCGACTTCTTTATTGAGAAATTTCTATTGATTCTACCGTCAGATATTGCGACTCACAACATAATATCAATAATTCCCCATGTAGTCAAAGAGTAATGAATGTGTCTTTATTCACGCTAAACTCCCCTACCAGCTGTTTAAAACAAAAAGAGGGGCAATCCCCCTCTCCCATCAGTAGAACGCCTCTCAAATGGTTGAAAAAGTAGAATTCTATTCCTTAGTAAAGCAAATCAAGGTAATATCTTTTCAAAATGGTACATTCATAAAAACAGTGAGGTATGATATACAATACCTCACTACGTTCTTTTTATACTTTTCTACTTAATTATTTTTCTTACTCTGGTATTTCTTCTTACAATACTATGAAGCGGGGTTGCCTTTTGATGCTGTTCTTTTAGATCATCCATTGATATTCCTAAATACCGTTTAGTCATAGACAAATCTGCATGCCCCATTGTTTTTTGTAAGGTAAAAGCATTACCGTTATTTCTAAGGTATAGAATGGCAAAAGTGTGGCGGAGATCATACGGTGTTATTTTAACTCCCGCTTTTCTGCTATAATAAGATAATCTCTTGTCAAACATAATAACATGCATGGGTAAACCATCACAACTGCAAAAAACAAGTGAATTATTCCATTCATCTGGCTTGAGTTTATATATTCTCGCTAATAAATCAAGTATGGTGGATGACAAAGGTAAACTTCTTTCTGTTCTTGTTTTTGCATTTTCCTTTCTTATCGTTAAAAAATCATTATTATAATCTATATCCTTCAACTCAATTTTAAATGCTTCACATGGTCTTATTCCACAGTCAAGCATTAAAAGGATTAAAATATAATCTCTTAATCCTGCATAAGTTTTTAGGTTAATAACATCAAGTAGAACCTTAATATATTTTACATCTATGCATCTTATCCTGCCCTCGTCTCTTTTCTTCTTTAAGCCTATGGAAAGCAATGGGTTTATTTCTATCACTCCTTGAAAGATAAGCCAGTTTAGAAAAGAATTTAGGTTACTATAAGGTCGGTTAAACTTGGCAGGAGAAGCGTCTGCTAAGGGTGTTAAAAACTCCAGTAGCTCCTGTTTCAGAATATCTGGACTTAGGGTATTGCATGCAATTCTCATAAACCTTTCAAATGTATTATGATAATCTCTCATGGTTAGTTCAGACATTCCTTGTGCTGTTTTGAATTTTAGAAAATCATTCATTGCTTCCTGCAAATTTGTGTAATGACTTCCCTTCTCAGTAATGTTCTTCATTCGTTTTCTTTGCATAAAAATTACCCCCAAACATCAAATTTAGTAATGAAGTTAAAAGGGTAAACCTTTATCCCTGAACAGCTTCAGAAAAATAAAAAACCCACAGAACCGTTGATTCTGTAGGTATTGGAGGCGCCACCCAGATTTGAACTGGGGGATAAAGGTTTTGCAGACCTCTGCCTTACCACTTGGCTATGGCGCCGAATAAAGGGGGGTTCCAGGAAGAACCAGCAACCTGGAGTGTACTACAGGGGCGTACATGTTGAGCATAACCCCAACCTGAAACACTTCCACTTAAGCAACCCGTTTAATAATTACACGCAAAGAAGATTCTTCTTTGCGTGTAAAGTTTGGAGCGGGATACGAGATTCGGACTCGCGACTTTCACCTTGGCAAGGTGACACTCTACCACTGAGTTAATCCCGCACATTTAGAGATTTGAAGTTGATGTTATTTTATCACAGAGATAAACGCTTTTCAAGCACTAATAACTTCCTGCTTCAGCCCTCTAATTGGTGCCCAGAGCCGGAATCGAACCAGCGACACGAGGATTTTCAGTCCTCTGCTCTACCGACTGAGCTATCTGGGCAAGCCTCGAAGTGATTGCTCACTTCGGGTTGGCGACCCGGAAGGGGCTCGAACCCTCGACCTCTAGCGTGACAGGCTAGCGTTCTAACCAACTGAACTACCGGGCCATATATGAAGTGGGAAGCGGGTTACGCTTCTCACTTCTGCCTTGGTGGGAACAATAGGGCTCGAACCTATGACCCCCTGCTTGTAAGGCAGGTGCTCTCCCAGCTGAGCTATGCTCCCCTATGTTCGGCTAACCGAACGGCGGCTTAATAAGTATACAAAAAGTTCGGAGAATTGTCAATACACCCACAAGAAGATTTTTGATGTAAAATTCAAGCATTTTTATACGGAAAATCCAGTCTGTAAGCCTTTTTGTGATTATTCTCAACTCATGGAATACTAACAGATGTTATTTAGCGCACAGGGCTGATATCCGATAATACTCACTGCCGGACTTAGTTAATCCGTACCCTCCAACACAGGTCTTAGTCTCTGGTAACAGTTCGTTAAAGAGGAGATTTGGGGCCCTTTCCTCGCTATAAAAAGCTCATCTGCACATAAGGGGAATCATTCTTCTTTTCCACAAGGTACTGCCGAATGGTGTTGCTTTCAAAGGGTGCACTGCCAAAATACTTCCCCTGGCAGGTAATAAAGTATTTTGCGCGCTTCAGTACCACCCTGAACTGCTTTAAATGCTCGTAGGACAGGCTTGCGATTCTTCTTGCCTTAACAATCTTCAGGGCGGAATGAACCCCGACCCCAGGAATGCGAAGGAGCATTTCATATGGAGCCCGATTAATTTCAACCGGAAACTGATCCAGATGCCTCAGCGCCCAATCGCACTTCGGATCTACATCCATGTTGAAATCGAGTTGTTGTTCGTCCAGAAGTTCTTTTGCCTTAAACCCGTAAAACCGAAGCAGCCAGTCGGCCTGATATATTCGATGCTCCCGAAGCAACGGCGGCGTGGTATAGACAGCCGGAAGGTTCGGGTGTTGATTAACAGGTACATAGGCCGAATAATAAACCCTTTTCAACGAATACCGCTGATAAAGCTGTTCTGATAAATGCAGTATGGATGCATCATGATCCCTTGTGGCCCCAATGATCATTTGCGTGGACTGTCCGGCTGGTACAAAGGATGGGGTACTGCGCATGATTTTGCGCTGTTCCTTGTTTTCCTGAATTCTTCCGCTGATATAGGACATGGGCGTGATGATTTTCTCAGGTTGTTTTTGCGGTGCCAGAAGCTTCAGGCTTTGTTTTGACGGCAGTTCTATATTAATACTCATTCTGTCGGCATAAAGGCCGGCTTCATCGATTAATTTCTGATCCGCGCCCGGGATGGCTTTAAAATGGATATACCCGTTAAACCGGTACTGCGCGCGCAGCATTTTCAGAGCCTTGATCATGCGCTCCATGGTATAATCCGGCGATTTCATAACGGCTGAGCTTAGAAACAGCCCTTCGATGTAGTTTCTTCGATAAAACTGAATGGTTAGTTCACACAACTCTTCGGGGGTGAAGCTGGCCCTGGGAATATCGTTGGTAATACGGTTTACACAATAGGCGCAGTCATAGGTGCACGCGTTAGAAAACAAGACTTTCAGCAGCGAGATGCAACGCCCGTCATCCGCCCAGGAATGACAAATGCCCGCCATATTCCCGTTTCCGATTCCGCCTTTTGTATTTTTGCGATTGCTGCCGCTCGATGAGCAGGACACATCATACTTTGCCGAGTCAGCCAGTATCTTTAGTTTCTCCATTAATTCCACAAAATCACCCGAACGTATGTTTGCTTTTATTGTAGCATGTTTATTGCCTGAATGCAATCATTTTGCATTCTCCCGCAGGGCTCACGGAATGGATCGCATATGAATCCATGAGATACTCCTGTGAAACCTGCCTGGGTAGCGTGTCGTTTGGCGACACTTGGATCATGGGAGACTGTTCACAGGTAAGCAGGCGCAATCTTTCATCCTGAACGAAGTGAAGGATCTTGTAACACTTCTGGCTAGATCCTCCACTGCGCTCAGGATGACCTCGCTGCCCATATAAACACCTTCTGTGAAGAGCTCCTTATCATCTACGACAGTGGAACAATTGAATAGTAACACCATAGTTGAAGCACCAATTTGCATGATAAGAGATAGCAGGGTTTGAGAGTAATGCGAAGAAAATTTTGTCGCAAAACAGTGCTGGACATTATCTTGAGGGTTTGCTATGATAGTATTGGAAAGGTG
>JAAYJG010000339.1 GCA_012523055.1 Ruminiclostridium sp.
AATGAAATGAATGATAGAAAGGGTTGTTGTTTATGGATCAAAAGGAAATATTGTCTTTGAAAAAAACCGCCACAAATATCCGCAAGGGGATTATAGAGGCGACCACCGCAGCAGGAAGCGGTCATCCAGGGGGTTCTCTTTCCATTACAGATGTGATGACCTATTTATACTTCAAAGAGATGAAGGTGGATGTGAAGCAGGACAAAAACCCGGACAGGGATCGTTTTGTCATGTCCAAGGGGCATTGCGCACCGGTATTGTATTCAACCCTGGCCGAGAAGGGCTTCTTCCCGAAAGAGGATCTGGTGACACTGCGCAAGACAGACAGCTATCTGGAAGGCCATCCCAACATGCATACGGTTCCGGGTGTGGATATGTCCACGGGCTCCCTTGCCCAGGGAATATCGACAGCGGTGGGAATGGCCCTGGCCGCAAAGCTTGATAAAAAGGATTACCGTGTTTTCGTTGGTATAGGTGACGGAGAGCTTGAGGAAGGCCAGGTTTGGGAAGCGGCCATGGCGGCTGCCCATTACAAGCTGGATAATATGATTTGTTTTGTCGATAATAACGGGCTGCAAATCGACGGCAAGATCACCGAAGTGATGAACCCCGAACCCATTGCCGATAAATTCAAGGCTTTCGGCTGGTATGTTCAATCCATTGATGCACATGACTTCGAGCAGATTCGCCAGGCGGTTGAAAATGCGAAGCAGCATAAGGGCAGCCCCAACATGATTGTGTGTCATTCCGTCAAGGGCAAGGGCGTTTCCTTCATGGAAAACCAGGCTGGCTGGCATGGTGTTGCTCCAAAGCCTGAAGAAAGAGATCGTGCCATTGCGGAACTGAATGCATACCTTGCATCCCTGGATGCATGATGAGAAAAGCTTGTATCTGAAAACCAGATATCTATAATGCTCCGGTTGTCCGGGGTGATAGAGAAATAATTACGGAGGGTGATCATTTATGGCAGATAAAATAGCAACCCGTGCGGCTTATGGAGAAGCGTTGGCTGCAGCGGGGGCCGACGAGAGAATCGTAGTGCTGGACGCGGATCTGTCCAAGTCCACAAAAACCGACGTTTTCAAGAAAAAATATCCCGAACGTCACATCAACATGGGGATTGCCGAGGGCAATATGATGGCTGTTGCCGCCGGATTGGCAACCTGCGGCAAGATCGTGTTTGCCAGTACATTTGCGATATTTGCTTCGGGCAGGGCCTACGAGCAGGTGCGTAACTCCATTTGTTACCCGAACCTGAACGTGAAAATAGGTGCTACCCATGCAGGCATTTCAGTAGGCGAGGACGGGGCATCCCACCAGGCGATTGAAGATATCGCTTTAATGCGGGCTATTCCAAACATGACCGTTATCAGCCCCTGCGATGCATACAGCACAACATTTGCGGTAAAGGCTGCCATCGAACATGAGGGACCTGTATATTTAAGGCTTGGCCGTCTGAATGTTCCCGTCATCCATAATGAAAATACAAAGTTTGAGCTTGGCAAGGGTGTCATGCTGAAGGATGGAACCGATGTCACAATCATCGCCAACGGCCTGATGGTGCA
>JAAYJG010000340.1 GCA_012523055.1 Ruminiclostridium sp.
CATATAATGAGCGACCATCTACCGAATACCGCTAACATAACCGCTTCAGGTTATTACACCTTTGACAGCGAATGGGTATATGTTTATGCAGAGTGCAAGCAACCGGACGCTTTTCCGATAGGCGAACGCGGCTTGTTCGCAAACTGTTCTATTCATGTCAATGCAAAACCTTCTATCGCCAATTATCCGGATGATGGTATTAACCCCGCAGATACTCAAAAAGACGGAGATTACAAAAATCCGGATAAAGGTTTTCAAAGAATGAATATTAACAACCTTGAACAAGCTTGCACTAGTGAAGCAGACTCTATATTCACTGACGCTGTCTTTGACGCCAGGACTAAATGGTTTTCTACATGGTTTAGAAATGAACAGAATGACCGAGAGGGAATTGCTGTTAAACGTACCAGTGACAATAGAGGTTATGGTGTCGAGTTTAAATGGAAAAGGGATACTGAAGAAACAAGTGCCATGTTTTCTGTGGGCTTCAGATTTTCCAGCGCTTCCGGGTTAAGATATATGATGGCAACCGGCGGTGGCGAGATGTATAACTACCAGGGTATGATTAGAGTATATTTTGATGAAAGTGTTGACGCTCCTATTAAGATAGATGGTGTAAAAGACCAAGCATACCATGAGGGCAACCACGTAGAGCTGGAATTGGAGGAAGCATATCCGGTAAGTTTTCCGGATCCCGATGAGGATTTAACTGCTACTGCATACATGAGATGGGATCGTCAATACATTTATACTTGTATTGTGGCTAATTACAACAGGCCGATGATCCTGCCTCCCGACAATCAACACCAAAACAAACCTTTACTAAATGAAGATAAAGTGGATTATATTTCGTTTGGTTTTGACACGAATCCTGACGAAACCTGCAGTATCGTTACGGGGAATCGCGCTGAAAACATATGGTTTGCAATGAGCCCGACCGGGTGGGCTCAGTGGAGTGAAGAACCCTATGTTTTCATAGATAACCTTGCAACCCTGTTCTGTTCCCCAAATCAGACATCTCCAAAAGCAAACACATTTCATTTGGGTGGATATCTGTTTGATTTCTGGCAGCGGCCGAATCTTGCGACCACTCTGAGCGAGGATAAAAAAACCTTTACACTTGAAGTGCGTGTGCGCAGGGATCTAAAATCAAAGGATTTTAATTGCTCTTTCGTGGTGAATATGGCAAACTCGGACGGCAGCGGGTCACGGGTTAAACGTTCTAGCGGCGCACGGAGACCTGAAATGAGGTCAGGGTTTATGCTTTTGACATATGCCGACTATACCGAACAGATATTTGATCAAAATTCCGGCGTTTCCTACAGAGATATTAACGAGTCATTGCCGGTTGGCGCTACCATAAATGTCACTCCGATCACAAGCGGTACTGATTATGATAAAGCTGTTGAGAGAGCCGGAGAAAACGGCAAGGTGATTTCTGTCAATAAAGTAGCATTTATGGACGGCAGTACTGAATTGACACAATTGGATAATCAAATTGGAATAGGACTTCCATTGCCTGAGGGCAGAGAAGACGAACTCGATTTAATGGTTTACGATACCGTTAACAATCAAATAATGGATATTACCCTTATTGAGAAACAAATGTATTTTTACACTAACAAGCCGTCAACATATGCGATTATAGATATGAATCCTACTGCACCTACCGATCCCACCGATTCTACCGATCCTACCGATTCGGGAGACGAGGGCGATGACGAAGACGATGATGACAATGAAAACACAGATGATGAATATGATGAAAATAAAAATGGAGGTCCAAGTACCGGCGAGGACAGCATTCCGGCGATTGGCTTAATAGCACTTATTAGTGGTTTGGTTTTTGTTTCAGCCGGAAAGGGTAGTAAACGCAAATAAGAAAAGCTCAATCGTTTCAAAATGTCATCTGCCTGCAGAATGGCAGATGACATTTTGAAATGAGCAAACAGGTATTGCACCTGCAATTAAGAGATAGGAAAGGCGGAGTTCTATAGATGGCTAGGTTATTTCGAAAATTTATATGCACATTGTTAACAGGAGCCTTTATTATTTCGGGTGCAACGCTTTATTCAGCAGCTGATAATTTAAACAGTACAAATGTCGTGGATAATACAGAAGAATGGGATTTTATATCTGCACAGGGCTATTCCGAATACCTAAAATCGCATGAGAATCCAGTCAGTTCGGTACCAGAAATAAAAATAGATATATTTGATTATACAGAAGACAGTAAAGGATGTTCTGTATCTGAGATCAAGTTTGAAGAAAAGAATTCCCTGTTAACAGAGGAATACTCGGATGTAGGCTGGTCATTTGATGTTCAAAAGTCCGGGTATTACTGTATTTTTGTAAATTATTATACTATTCCGGGTAACGGTAACATTATTGAAAGATCTATAATGTTTGATGGTAATGTACCATATAAGGAAGCCGGTTCCATAATGCTCTCAAGAATGTGGAGAGACAAAAATGAACAGCCTGTTTATCTTGGAGAAAACCAGATTCGTTCCGAGCAGGTTCAGTTTGAGGGTTGGACAGATACATATATATATGACAGTTCCGGATTTTATAATGATCCTCTTAAATTTTATCTGTCTGAAGGTGTTCATACTCTTAGGTTCAATGCAATTCGAGAGCCGGTTATATTGGGAAGCATTACCTTGTGCAGCATGCCGGTTTATCCGACTTATCAAGAAAAGCTGGATGAATATAAAGATGAAGGCTATAAAGCTGCTAAAGATGATTATAAGGTGCAGGCTGAAAATATTCATTTAAAATCAGATCCGACAATATATCCTGTATGTGATTTCGGCTCAGCCAGCATGGAACCGTATACGAGTAGTGTAATTAAATTGAATAAAATAAGCGGTGAGAAGTTTCAGTTAGCCGGTCAGTGGGTAGAATGGGAGTTAGACGTTCCCCAAACCGGCCTATACGAAATTGAGCTTAAATATAAACAGCAATACTATGACGGAGGATTCTCCAGCCGCGGATTAAAGATTGATGGAAATTATCCGTTTGAAGAAGCCAGACATATCCGGTTTGCTTATACAGATAAGTGGTTTATAAAACCGGTCAGTGATAATAAAGGCAATAGTTATAAGTTTTATCTCGAAGAAGGGTTTCATACTCTGCAGCTTAATGTAACACTTGGAGAAATGGCCGGAGTGATAGGCGAGGTTCAGGATATTGTTTATGAATTAAATAATATTTACAGAAGAATTGTAACCATTACCGGTCTTTCTCCTGATGTATATAGGGATTTTGAATTTTCTAAGCTTATTCCTGAGGCTATTGAAAGTATAAAAGAATGTGCTGAAAGACTTATGAGAATTAAAAATGAAATATCTGAAATTAGCAAAACCTCTGGGTCTTATGTCGCTATTTTTGAAAAGTTGATTGTAGATCTCGAAATAATGTGGAAAAATCCAGCAAAAATCGCAGGGAAATTAAAAAACATGAAGGACAATGTCAGTGGCCTAGCATCATGGTTGTCTCAATCACAAAACCAGCCGTTAGATATTGACTGGATTAAAATCGTTCCTGCTGGCAGTGCTATTTCTAAAAAAGCGGAAAATGTATGGGATAATATCATCCATTCAATACG
>JAAYJG010000341.1 GCA_012523055.1 Ruminiclostridium sp.
AAGGCACATCCCCACACCACAGTAGTGAGGTTCACCTCCCTGTTTTACAATTTTACATGGATCTGGGGCTCCAGCGAGCGAAACCGCTACCTGTTCACCGATTGGGGTTCCTACGACTTTACCGTCAGCCCTGCCGCACTGAAACGATTCGCTGATGAATATGGCTACTCGCTAACCGCGGAGGATTTTGTGAATCAGGGTAAATTCCATTCCACCCATATGCCTGCAGACAGGCACAAGCTGCAGTGGATGGAGTTTATCAACAATACGGTGATTGAGTTTGGCAGGCAGCTGATTGAAATCGTACACCGATACAATAAACTGGCTTATGTGTTTTATGATGACAGCTGGGTTGGGCTTGAGCCCTATAACGAAAGGTTTGGTGAGTTTGGCTTTGACGGAATCATCAAATGTGTTTTTTCCGGGTTTGAAGCCCGGTTATGTGCCGGAGTGAAAGGGGTAACCCATGAACTGAGGCTGCACCCTTACCTGTTTCCCGTTGGGCTGGATGGGGTGCCCACTTTTACGAAGGGCGGAAACCCCGCGCTGGATGCAAAGAGATACTGGATTCAGATTCGAAGGGCCTTGCTGAGAGAGCCCGTGGATCGCATCGGTCTTGGCGGGTACCTGCACCTTGCAGAACCATTTCCGGACTTTTGCGATTATATTGAAAAGCTTTCCGACGAATTCAGAACGATTCGCCAGATGCATGAATATGGCTCTCCCTGGTGCATACGTCCCAGGGTTGCGGTTCTTCACGCTTGGGGAAAGCTTCGCTCCTGGACTTTGTCGGGGCATTACCATGAAACCTTCATGCACGATTTGATCAATATCAATGAAAGCTTGTCAGGGCTGCCTGTGGAAGTTTGCTTTATTGGGTTTGATGATTTAACGGAAGAAAGATTAAGCCAAATTGATGTCATCATCAATGCCGGGTACGGAGGGTCGGCCTGGAGTGGCGCGGGATACTGGAAAGACGACAATGTTGTTGAAAAACTGACAGAATGGGTTTATCACGGTGGCGTATTCCTGGGTGTGAACCAACCCTCAGCAGTCGAAGGATATGACACCTTCTATCGGATGGCTCATGTTCTTGGTGTGGACTGGGATACCGGAGCAAGGGTCTGCCATGGAAAATGGAAATACGAGGTGCAGGATGCGCCCTTTGCGATATGCAACAACCAGATTACCCTACTAAACGGAATCTACCTGACCGATGGTAAGGCAAAAGTTTATCTGGAAGAGAACAGGACCCCCAAACTGACGATGAATGATTTTGGCAAGGGTAAAGGCATCTACCTATCTTCTTTTACCACAACCCCCGAAAACACAAGGTTGTTGCTGAATCTACTCTTATTCAGTACCGGTGAATTCAACGAGCAGAAGTATATACCCGATAATATCAATACAGAGTGCGCTTACTACCCGGAAAGCCAAAAGCTGATGATCATCAATAACAGCGGCGAAAGGCAAGATGCGACTATCCTGACCGATAAAGGAAGTATTTCAATAAGCCTGGAGGCATACGAAATGCTTTGCATTGATCTATAGAGGTGATGAAATGAAAAAATTTATCTGTGATGAGGCTGAAGTAAAGGAAGTCATTGATCGTGTCGTACGCAGAACGATGAATATGGATTTCACCTGGAATTGGCCCTGCGGGGTGGCTTTCTACGGAATCGGGAAAGCTTGGGAGGTCACCGGGAAACAGGAATATATCGATTTTCTTGTGAAATGGGTGGATGAATACCTTGAACTTGGGCTGCCGCCGATGATGATTAATGCCTGTGCCATGGGACATACCATGCTTACGCTGCACGAGGCCACCGGTGATGAGAAATATCTGGAGCTTGCCTTGATGAAAGCCGGGTATCTGACAAAGGACGCTCTGCGCTTTGGAGATGGTGTTTTCCAACACACGGTTTCATCCAAAAATGATTTTCCCGAGCAAGCCTGGGCCGATACGCTGTTTATGGCAGCTTATTTCTTGCTGAGGTTGGGTTTTAAGCTGGACAACAAGGAATATATCGACGATGCTCTGAAGCAGTTCTATTGGCATGAAGAATATCTTCAGGATAACAAAACAAATCTGTTCTACCATGCCTGGGATAATGTCAGGAAGGATCACTTATCAGGCATCTACTGGGCCAGAGCAAATGCCTGGGCTGCTTATACGATGGCGCAAGCCTATCAGCTGCTGAACCCGTTTATGCCTATGTGGATGCAAATCGGAGGGGCTCTGCAGGACCAATTAAGCGCATTGGTCAGGCTGCAGTCTGAGGATGGCTTGTGGCACACAATTTTAAATGACGAAACCTCCTATGCGGAAATCTCGGCATCAGCTGGAATTGCAGCAGCACTGAAGCTAAACGGGCATCCGCTGCACAACCTGTTTATTGAAAAAGCTTATAAAGGCATTCTGGCAAATATCGATGAGGACGGCTCGGTCAGAAATGTTTCAGCCGGGACGGCGGTCATGCACAGTGCGGAAGATTACAAGCTGGTGCCCAAAAAAAGGGTCCAGGGCTGGGGTCAGGGGCTTACCCTTGCCTTTCTGGCTGCACTGCTGAAACCTGAAAGAGAATAAGGTACTTAACATCAGCTTCAATCTTTCAGGGAATGAACCCTCAGAATCAGCTCTCTGTTCGCTTGAAGCTGAGTTGATCCTCTTCACAAGAGAGGATAATATGAAAATTATCCCGCTGAAAACAGCATCTCGATTTTTTCATGCTTCAAGCCGGTCAGCCAATCCACATCATCGGTAATCCAATCCATGATTTCGAGCATGCGGGTTTCCCAGGCAATAGTGGCTTTTTTTTCTTCTTCACTGGGTTCTTTCAACATGGATTTGTCCATTTCACAGTAGCCAAAAATATAATCTCCGCCATTCCAAATGGTAAAATTGCTCTCCGGGCCTGGGTTAACCCTGCCGCAGCGTGATTCAATCAATGCGTCATGGCGGCGCTTATACTCTTCCCTGCATCCAGGTTTTAGCTTTGTGATAAAAACCCTGTGGGCTATTTTTGATTTATCCTCACGAATGAACCCGATGTCTTCATACATCAAGCGCATGGGTTCGTTTAAACCTGTAATGGGATCACAATAATCCTGCACTGCTTCATAAAACGGTGTTAGCGGAGTTTTTTCATCCCCAAAAACCTCACAATAACCAAAAACCAGATCCTCCGCGCACCAGATGGAAAGGTTCCCAAAACCATTTCCGTCAAACCCGGCAAGTATTTCTGGCCATGTTTTTCCGCAACGACGTTTGAATTCGTCCTTCACACCGGACTTTATTCGCAAAGCAATGGTTTCTCTTCTCATACCATCCCTCCATCGAGTGCTTGACAACAGCATCAACCTTCGGCTTGTGGTAATTTTTGCTTTCTCTTCTTCACATTACGCCACGCCAACCGCCATGTCAAGTTTCATAGATACAAGCGGCTCATTTGCAACATTACCACATTTATGTTATTCTACAAGTAGAATTATGGTACAAGTTATTACGCTTATTATGCACAATGGAGGAGATTGACATGTTAAAGAAAACAGTGTTCGTTGTAATCTGCCTGGTAATTATGTTGGCAAGTATTTCTACTCCTGTTTCTGCTTTTGAAAATGTTCCCGCCCCTGAGAAATTAACTGCCGAGCTTTCCACCTATAGCGATGGACGCCCATATTTCAAAATAATCTTTGAAATACCCGCCTCCCTTAAGGATCTGGTCAATAAAGAATATGAAGATGATGAACCCGGCGCATATTACTCTGTTGAATTTGAATATAAAATTGGAGAAGGCAGCTGGCAATCCGACGGAAATGCTTTTTCTTCCGAGTTTTGGCAAAATACAAGCCTAAATCCCGAGGATATGGGGTTGGATGGGAACATCGACATAAAAGCAAATACATATCATATTAGGGCCAGGTTTATATGCCATACCTTTTCCCCCAACGATGACAGTGTCAGAATATCGGGCGATACATATTACTCTGCCTATTCTAACGTTTTCTCAATTGGCACGAACGCATACCAAAAGTATAAAAATGCCAGTCCCTGGGCGGAAGAAGAGTTAAATAAAGCAGCCGAACATGGTTTTATCACCGATAAAATTATGGATCAAATGAATGCTCCGATAACGCGTGAAGAATTCTGTGAGGTAGTGATTAAGCTTTATGAAAAAACCATGGGCAAAGCTGCGTCCTATAGCAATATGGATGCTTTCACCGATACCATAAACCCGGAGATATTTAAAGCATACGAGTTGGGTATTGTGAATGGCGTTGGTGGAAACAGGTTTGCTCCGGATGAATTGGTGAACAGAGAACAGGTTGCCACTATGATGCACCGTGCAGTAAAAGTGATTCACGCAGATGCCGATTTTAGTATTGCAGGGGCGGATAAATTTGCGGATGAGGATTTAATCTCTTCCTGGGCGCTGGAATCTGTCAAATTTATGAACAAGAACGGGCTGGTAAAGGGAGTCGGCAATAACACCTTTGCCCCAAAGGGCACAACAACAAGAGAACAGGCTGTCATTATCGTGCTTAGAACTTATGAGAAGTATGCCAAATAATTCTTACAGAAATGCTGGCGGCGGGACTTTTTTCTCCTGCCGCCCCACCTTATCAAACTTGCCAGGCCTTGCATACATCTATCCACTTTGAATAGTTTGAAAACGTTTCAAGCTCTGCGAGGGTGAGTTCCATCACACTGTTGCTGCTGCCGCAGGCAGGAAAAACCGTTTGAAATCGTTTCAGCGAAATGTCAAGATATACGGTAACCTCATCATGGATGGCAAACGGGCAGATCCCTCCTGCCGCATGGCCTACAAGTTCCACTGCCTCATCGGGCGTCAGCATTTTTGCCTTTACTGAAAACTCAGCTTTGTATTTCGAATTGTCAACCTTCGCGTCGCCTGATGCGACCACTAAAATCGCCTTGTCATTCACTTTGAACGCCAGCGATTTTGCTATCCTGTTCGGTTCGCAGCCAATGGCTTGTGCGGCAAGCTCTACAGTAGCGCTGGACACATCAAACTCTCTGATCCGATCCTCCATGTTCTTTTGTCTGAAAAATTCTCTGACTTTTTCGATTGCCATTTTTTCCCCCTGCTGCGCCCGTGTGGTAATTCAAATAGTGATCAACAATTTGCCGGGCCGTATAAAGTGAAGATTCAGCAAACAAAGTTTGTTGAATCTTTATTGTTCAGCTACCGCACATATCAGCTCCTAAGTTGATAAGCACGTTTCTGATGATTTCTTTCATTCCCGTTCTTCCCTCTTGCGATCATATCGCACGTGTTAATGTATATATTGACTTCGTTTCCGCATGACATTAATCTGATGACTGTGCACCTTAGCTTAATTGCATTCGTAAAGCTTTTATTTTTGTTTCAATGATCTTAATAACTCAACTTTCCCACTTAAAAAGTGGGCTTGAACCTTGATAAATTAATACAAATCTGTTATATAATATATATAAGTTCCGTCTACTGTGGTATAATAGAAATAGCTACAAATCCACTAATACCAACGGAAAGAAGGAACTTTTATGAATTCTATTATAACAGATAATTCAAACGCTGAACATGTTATTTCATCCAAGAT
>JAAYJG010000342.1 GCA_012523055.1 Ruminiclostridium sp.
ACCGTTCGGAAAAGCATATTTATTCATAAGACACTACTTTTCATGGCTTGAAACCCGCATAGTTCCGCTCATTATTACATGTTTATGCGTGTTTCTAAAGAATAAACAGACTTTCCGAGCCGGCTCCCAGGTACTTGTTGTTATGATTGAGAACTAAAAGAGGAGAAGACATGGTTCGATTTGCATCCTGGTATTTTCTTTTGTTCATACCCGTAATCCCTTTGATTTTTTTCATGCGGAGAAAGAAAGCTGCATTGAACTTTTCCAGTGTAAAAATGCTGCAGGCTTCGGGCATGAAAAAAACCATTGGGCACCTCGTCGGGAAAGTTCTGATCTGCCTGAGCATGATTTTGCTGGTCACAGCAATGGCACGGCCACAACGGCTTGACGAAGACGCCCCCATCCGCGAACAAGGCATTGACATCGCCATGGTGCTTGATGTCTCCGGATCCATGGAGTCGGTTGATTTTAAGCCCAACCGTCTGGCTGTGGCGGTGGACACGATCGACAGTTTTATTGACGACCGGCCCCAGGACAGGATTTCGTTCATTATCTTCGCGGGTACGGCTTATACAAGGATTCCGCTGACCCTTGATCACGAGCTGATCCGGCAATCCCTTGGTGAGGTCAGTACAGAATCGGTCAATCAGGATGGGACAGCCATTGGCATGGCTATTTCGGTAGGCCTGAACCGACTTAAAAAAAGTGATGCAGCTTCAAGGATCATGGTGCTGGTAACCGATGGGGACAACAACGCGGGGGCCATCAACCCCACAACAGCCAGTGAACTGGCAAAAGATATGGGTGTAAAAATATACACCATAGGTGTTGGGACGGATCGTACCATTATCCCGGTAAACTATTTTGGCCAAATCCGTTATCAACAGGCCGAAGGCGGCCTAAACGAGGACCTGCTTCAGGAAATCTCAAATACCACGGGCGGGCAGTATTACCGCGCAAAAGATGCCGAAAGCCTGAACCAGATCTTTGATAACATCAACCAACTGGAAACATCCGAATTTGACCGGGATAATTTCAGGCAATACACCGAATTGGGCTTTGATCTGATAAAAATCGCCTTGTTCCTGCTGCTATTGGGTATGTTTTTTGATCGTTTTTATTTTGTGCAGATACCATAGCAGTAAGCCTGCAGAGGGAAACGCGAATTCGGGGTTTGAACAATCAAACCTTACTGACACGCTGAAGAAAGAGGGTTAGTCTTTTTGAACGCACTGGAATTGAAGAACCCAACTAACTTAATATATATCATCCTGCCGCTGGCCGCTCTGGTGTTGTTCTTTCTGGGCAGACGGAAAAAGATAAAAATTCTGGAGCAGCTTCGAATTAACACCCGGGAGCGGTTTCTCTGGCTTCGGATTGCATGTATCGTTCTTGGTCTGGGCTTGATATTCTTCTCGCTGCTTGGCCCACAAGTCTTTGAGGGCTTCACCGAGGTGGAAAAAACGGGCTTGGACATTTATGTGCTGATCGACACCTCGAAAAGCATGCTGACAGAGGATATCAAGCCCAACCGGCTGAACCGGGCACAAAAAATTATCGAAAGCATTCTGGACAACCTTGACGGCGATCGGATCGGGTTTATCCCCTATTCCTCATCGGCCTATATTCAAATGCCGCTGACAGATGATTATGATCTGGCCAAAATGTTTTTGGAGGTCATTGATACTGAATTGATCGGCGGAGGCGGAACCAATGTCGGCACCGCCATCTCTTTGGCCAATGCATCCTTTGACAGGGCGACCGGCAGCGACAGGGTCATCCTGATCTTCAGCGACGGAGAAGAGTATGAAACCAATAGCATTGAAACGCTGAAGAGAATTTCGGATAACAGCCTGAGGGTGTATACCGTGGGCATTGGAACGGAGAAAGGCGGGCTGATTCCCGTTTATGATGAATCCAACTCATTTAAGGTGGAGTATAAAAAGGACTTGTCGGGTGAACATGTCCTGTCAAAACTTGATTCTGATGCCCTGCAGCAGCTTGCGGTATTGGGTAAAGGGAAATATTTTCAGTCCACCCTGACCGGAGAAGAAATTTCCTCGCTGGTACAGGAGATCGCAGCCTTAAAAAGAAATGCCTATAAAACAGATAAAATCCGCAGGTTTAAGCAGCTTTACCAATATTTTCTCGGGGCTGGGCTTATTCTGTTTTTAGCGGCCTGGCTCCTTCCTGAAAGGAGGGTTCAGGAATGAAAAAACTATTGATAACCTCCGGTATTATCACGCTTGTATTTGGTATCCTTTTCATATTTGGTATTCTTGACTTTAACCATACTGTGGGCCGGGCTGTAGTAACTGGTAACAATTTGTATGCCGCCGAACAGTTTGATAAATCTCTTGAGGCCTATGCTTCCGGTCTTCAGAAAGAGCCCGGAAACCCGGTTTTGAACTTTAACTCGGGCCAGGCATTATATCGGCTGAAAGCTTTTGATAAGGCCATCGGGTTTTATGACAAGGCATCCAAGACCGCTGATGTGTACCTTAACGCAGGTAATTCTTCCTTAAGGCTTGGTGACAGCACGGAGGATGTGAACCAAAAGATCCAGTTTTACACTGCTGCCCTGGAAACCTATGAGCAAGGCATCCTCGCCTTTCCGCAGAATATCGAGCTAAAATATAATTATGAATTCACTTTGGAAAAGCTTAAGGCGCTGAAAGATAACATGGAGAATCAACAGCAACAGGATAACCAGGAAGCTCAGGAAGGCCAGGAACAGCAGCAGGGCCAGAATGAACAGGGCGAGAACCAACAGAACCAGCAAAATCAGCAGAATCAACAAGGGAATGAAGGGAATTCGCAGGAGAATCAGCAGAGCGGCGAAGAAAACGAAGGCAACTCAAGCGAAGACAAGCAACAGGAGAACCCGGAGGATCAGCAATCAGGAACCTCCGGGCAGGACGACCAGCAGAACCCCGAGGATCAGCAATCAGGAGCCTCCGGGCAGGATGACGAGCAAAAGGAAGAAACCGGCGAACAGCCAGCCGAGGCTACCGATGCTTTCGGTGATGAAGAAAGCAACGAAGCCACCGCAGAGGGAGCCGTTTTGAACAACAGTGAGCTGGAACGGATATTACAAATGCTTGAAAAGCAGGAGGAAGAAGCCCTGAAGAACAATCAGCAGATCAGGGATTCAGGCAAGGAGGATGAACATGACTGGTAAGAAAAGAAGGATGGGATGGATCTGTATCATACTCATACTGCCTTTCATGCTGAATTTAACTGCAGGGGCAGCAACGGCAAAGGATGCGGAATTCACCCTGACCATAGACAGCCTGAACCTGCAAATGGGCATTAGCGGCAACCTTGTGCTCAGCCTTGTCAATGCGCAGAACGCAAAGGTAACCGAAATAAAAGGCCTGGACAGCTTTGATGTTCTGTCTTCCAGTCAGTCAACATCCACACAGATTATCAATGGGGATATGACTAACAAGAAAGAGCTTTTCTATATCATCATGCCCAAACAAACCGGGCAGTTTGCCCTTCAGGCTGCCATCGAGCACAACGGTCAGACATACCTGACCAACGAACTGACGGTAAATGTGTCCGAGTCTGCCGGTAGTTCGGAGGAAGAAGCCGAAGATCTGTTTATAAAAACCGTGATCTCACAAACAAAACTGGTGCCGGGCCAAAAAGCGGTTCTGACCTATGAATTGTATTCCCGTTATAACATTGAAAACTTCGGTTTTCTGGACAGTATTACCCTGGATGGCTTTATTGCCAGTGATACGCCGGAGGATCAGCTGCAAGCCGGCTATGTTTATATAAATGGTAATAAATACGTGAAATATGAAGCCCGGCAGCTTGTTATATCCGCGCTGAAACCCGGTACCTTTACATTGCCGGCATATAATTTCCAGGTGAATGTCAGCACCGGAGATTTTTTCAGCAGTTCCAAACCGGTTTATCTGCAAACCGATCCGCTGGAGCTTACAGTAAATCCCCTGCCCAATCAGCCCGCTGACTTTTCCGGAGTAATCGGAAAGCTGAACCTGGATTCCGGCTATAGCAGACAAGAGCTCAATTATGGTGATTCCATCACCTTGCGTGTTACCGCATCCGGCAGCTGTAATCTGGATTCTCTGAATACGATTTTTAAGGATGGTGTTCCCGGATTTTCTGTCTATGAAACGCAGAAAAGCACTCAGGAAGGTGTAGAAAGCAACCAATACCACGCCAGAAAAGAGTTTGAAATCATTCTTGTGCCTGAAACGAACGGAGAAATCAAAATCGACCCTGTTTACATTTCCTACTATAACTCCGAAACCGGTGCCTATGAGAACGCCGAGATACCCGGAGAGACTATTATGGTTCATGGTAATGCCCCTGCTGTACAGGATCCGGCACAGGCAGGAAGCAATTCCATTGAAACTGTAAGGATAGAACAGGTCCAATACAACACCGAGAGTGGTGAATATCTGACAATACAATTGAAAAAAGAGAATCTGGTGATTGCGCTTTGGGCCTTTGGCGGAATATTTGCACTGGGGTTAGCTGCTTTCCTGTTTATATTATGGCAAAAAAGAAGAAGTTCGGAAGTTGATCAGCTTTACAGGAATATCAAAAAATCAGATGATCACAATGAAATTTATAATTTGTTCAACGCAATGATAAAAGCCTGCTTTCACATCAGTTTGAAAGCCGACACACGGGACACTATCCGCAGCCGTTTGTCCGCCCATGGTCTGGACGGTCTGGTTCTGGAAATCCAGGACAGCCTGGAAGGGAAAAAGAGTAAAGACGACATCGGTGAAATCAAGAGCAGTATTAAAAGAGTTTATACCGAGGTAAAAAAGCACAAAAAGTTGATATATGCTGACAAGTCTCCTAATTAATGCTGGAATACGATTGAGGCCAGGGTAGGGACACAAGATCAGAAAATGGAATGTTCCGCGATTGCGTTCTATTCCCTTTTTGCTTTCTGACTTCTTTGATCCTGTTGTGCAGCTGCTTTCTGATTACCTTGTCTTTATGGTAGGACTTTAGTTGTTCCAGCAGGCCTTCAAGCGTATCGGCAGGTTCGGGAACTTTTTCCA
>JAAYJG010000343.1 GCA_012523055.1 Ruminiclostridium sp.
AAAGCTTCGTTATCTTCATGCTCCGGAGGATGTTTTCGAGCAATTCCCGCAGTGGGAAAAAGAGCTATATCTATCAAACGCAAAAAACAATGCAGCTTTTATCAGTATAGCTGCTTCAGACCCTGAGTTGATGCGCGATGTGGACGCCGACCGGCTTTCAAAGGCTTCAAAAAGCCGAAGCACTGCATTAAGGGAGTATTATGACAGAATAATAAGCAACCGCAATACATGGTGTGTTGCCTCTGTTCCCACCGTATCCTGGGCCAGAAAGGTCTTTCCCGGATGCGATGCCGACAAAGCGGTTGAAAAGCTGTGGAACCTGATTTTTCAGGCTGTGCGGATAGATACGGAGAACCCCGTGGCAGCATGGGACATCCATAAAAGCCAGCTGAAGCAGCGCCTGGATTTTCTTAATACCAGCAGGTTCAAAATGCTGCATTATAAGAATTCCGTTGGGACAGACTTAACCATTGAGCTGCCTGATGATCATATTTGGTTTGGAGGAGCAGATAAAACCCCGGAGGGCGTGGAGTTTATCGCCAACATGCCCACTGAAGAGGTATATACTCTGCCGTTCAAATATGGTGTCAATGGCAGGGTTGTTTCCACGATGCCGCTGAATTATCTTGGAAAACTCATCGAGAACTTTTCCTTCACGTTTAAAGACGGAAAGGTAGTTGAGATGAAGGCTGAAAAGGAATACGACGCCCTGAAAAAAATGCTTGAAACCGATGAAAACTCGGCTTATCTGGGTGAAGTAGCACTTGTTCCTTATCATTCGCCCATATCCAATACAAAGGTATTGTTCTATAATACATTGTTTGACGAGAATGCTTCCTGTCACCTGGCATTGGGTGAAGCATATCCTGTATGTTTAAAAAATGGCGAAAACATGACAAAGGACGAACTCGAAAAAGCGGGTGTGAACAGCTCGCTGAATCATGAGGATTTCATGATCGGCAGTGAGGATCTGAACATTACCGGTGTAACCGCAGAAGGGAAAAAAGTGCCGATATTTGTGAATGGGAACTGGGCTTGAGTAAAGAGTTCCGTTATCTCATTCAGATGGAAAAGGAAATCAAGAACTTGAAAACAGAGTATATTGGAAAAGGGAAGCACTATTTGCCTTTTGATCTGCCGGATAAAATTTCCGACTCTGTCCTACGCTTCGTGAACGGGTTTGATATGGTCAAAGAGTTTCAGCGAAGAAATCTAATTTTAACTTTTTGTGTTAGACAAAAATTTTTGGGGGTATATATGTAACATAAACAGAAATGAAATCATTACAATTTGGTTATTCGTGAGAAAGCGTTTTCTCAGTGAATAAAAAATAGTACAAGGAGAGGATATCATGAATCGAGAACAACAGAAATTCTACATTTGCAAGCATTGCGGCAATATTATCGGCCTTATCAACAATGCAGGTGTTCCACTGGTTTGCTGTGGGGAAGAAATGACAGAGCTTGTTCCAAACACGATGGATGCTTCCGTCGAAAAGCACGTTCCTGTCATTAAGGCAGAGGGCAGAAAGGTAACTGTGGAAATTGGTTCTGCAGAGCATCCCATGACAGCGCAGCATTATATTATGTGGGTTTATATTCAAACCGCAAAAGGCGGACAGCGCAAGAACCTTACACCAGATTCAAAGCCCAGTGTTGAATTTATACTGACCGATGACGACAAGCTGGAGATCGCATACGCCTACTGCAACCTGCATGGACTGTGGAAAGCGGACTATACCCAGGCTTAAGCTCGCCAAGCACCAAGCCTGACGGCTATGATATAAAGGTTTGTTACATATTTTTAGAATGCAGCTGTAATAATATCCTTTATGTTTGATATGAGCGACAGGTAAAGATTTGATCACAGTCTATAAACCCTTGGAAGAAATTAATAAAGAGAGGATGTGATATGATGTTAAATCAGGAGATCGTAAAGCTTTTGAATGAACAGGTGAACAAAGAGTTTTATTCTGCATATCTATATCTGGACTTTGCAGGATATTATGCTGATCAAAACCTGAATGGTTTTGAAAACTGGTATTTTATACAAGCCCAGGAAGAACAGGATCATGCGCTGCTATTCCGCCAGTATTTACTGAATAACGGCGAATCCGTCGTTCTTGATCAGATTGCCGCGCCAAACCAGAAATATGAGAATTTCCGGGTACCATTGGTGAAAGGCCTGGAACATGAACAGTATGTAACGGATTCCATCAACACCATCTATGCGGCAGCTTTTAAAATTCATGACTTCCGCACCATGCAGTTCCTGGATTGGTTCATCAAGGAGCAGGGTGAAGAAGAAAAGAATGCGGATGAAAATATTAAAAAATTCGATTTGTTTGGAACAGACCCCAAAGGACTTTATATGCTCGACAGTGAAATGAAGGCAAGGGTATATGCTCCTCCTTCACTCATTTTAGAATAAAACATGAAAGATAAACGGGGGACGGCAAAGAACCGTCCCCTCCGTTTTAATCGCGTCTAATATATGGTTTACAGAGTATTTCATCTACACATAGTTTTCTGATGTTTCTGGTAGTGGCGGCACGCATCAGAAGTGCGGTATCCGCATTTTTGCCGGTTCCAGCGATGGCAATCACAGCTTCACCGGCTTTTACAAGGCCTGCGTCAGCGGCCATCAGGGTGATCTCATAGCAAACCTTCACCCCTTCACTGAAACAGCGCAGAAAATCCGCAATGATGGAAGGAATGCCGGAACCATACAGTTTTTCAGTATGAAACAGCATTGTCCCAAAATGTACTTTATGCCCGCTTTCCTGCAATGTTTGAACGATATCGGCAGGGAAACGGTTGTCTTCACTTGAAAAACCATACTGATGAGGGATTACCACAAGTGTAATACCCTTCCCGGCAAAATAATGCATCGCTTTTAAAGCGGTCTGTCCAGTAGTGGAAGCCAGGATAATTTTGGTGATTCCCGCTTCCGCCGCCCTTTGTTCTGCAAGTGCAAACGTTTCAAGGCTGTGATCCTCATTGATTGTTTCAAAATATGTTACATCTTTTTTCATAACAGATCCTCATCTTCTTTTTATGGTCTACATTTTATGTTATACTATCTTCATACTCAGAAAGCAAGTACGGCTTAGTTTATTTGTAACAGAGTCTCCAGCTGGAACTTGGGCCAATAGCATTACCGCGGTTTCACAGATTCATGACAATGAAGAGGGAAACATGATGACGACACAAAACAAAACCGTACGCAAACCCAGTGCACTGTTATTCTACCCTGCAGGTATTCTGGGAAAGCTTTACTATCGGTTTGCTTTCAGACATAAGGTGAACAAATCGGCCATAAAAGGTTTGAAACCGCCATATCTTGCAGTAGCGAATCACAGCTGCTGGCTTGACTATTTGATCACCGCCCTCAGCATATATCCGGTTAGAATGAATTACGTTGGTGCATACAACTTTTTCCGTGATAAAGTTTTAAGTAAAGTGTTCAACTGGATGGGGGTTATCTCAAAATATCAGTTTACTAATGACCTTGCTGCAGTTAAAAAGATGAAGTATGTCATCCAAAGGGGTGGAGTGGTGGCGATCTTTCCCAACGGATGCCTGTCCAATGAGGGCAGACCGGGAGGTTTCGCCGTTTTTGGCATCGCCAAGCTGGTTAAATTTCTCAATGTCCCCGTCATCGCTATCCGAACAGACGGAGGATATCTTACCCGGCCAAGATGGACCAAACATGCCCGTCACGGCAGATTGGAAACCACGATCAAACCTATTCTGACAGTGCAGGAAATCAAGACGCTTACCGAGGAGCAAATTTTTAAGGTGGTGACGGGAGCGCTGGATTTTGACGATTATCAGTGGCAAAGAGAGAGAAGAATACACTACAAAGGCAAAAATGTGGCAGAAGGTGTTGAATATGTACTGTATAAGTGCCCGAAATGCAACAGTGAGTTTACACTTCGCTCGGAAGGGGACAAGCTTTTTTGTAATGCGTGCGGGAACGCGGTAAGGATGAACCAGTATCTGTTTTTTGAGCCCGAAAACAAGGACACGGTCTGTTTTGACGGGATTGACAAATGGTACGACTTTCAGAAGGCGCATCTGGAAAGGGAAATTGAAAACCCTGATTTTCATATGTCCGCGCAAACGAAGCTTCTTTGTGCGGAACCCGGGAAATATGGCTATCAGTACCTGGGGAACGGTACCGTAAGCATCACCAGAGAATCCATAACCTATAACGGTTGCGTAAACGGGGAAGAAAAAACACTTGAATATGCGATGAAAAATATTCTTATGGTTCCGTATGCCGCGGGTGAGTATATCGAGGTGGCAAAGGGAGCGGATATCAGCCGTTTCGTATTCGACGACCTCAGGCAACAGATTAAATGGGTGATGGCC
>JAAYJG010000344.1 GCA_012523055.1 Ruminiclostridium sp.
GTGATGTTTTTTGCTTCAATGTCTCCACTGATTGTGGATGCCTGGATGACAGCCGCATTAGAATCTTCCGCTTTGATGTCACCGCTGGCGCTTCTGATTTTTAGCTCATCCGCATCAATGTGCTTCAATGAGATATCTCCGCTAGCTGTTTCCGCAAAAAAGCGCTCGGGTTTTACATTTTCACCGTCGATGTCTCCGCTGGCTGTTTTGATATCAACTACTCCCATACCTTCAGGAATTTCCAAATAAATAATCATATCGTATGCTTTGAAGTTAAACAAAAACACCGCGTTATTCACGATACGGACCCCTGCGTAAATCGTATTTCCTTCCATGAAGCTATAGAAATTATACTTCTGCCTTTGCCGTTCGCTTCCATTGTTTTCATACCGGATATTGATTTGGCCGTTATTGGATTCTCTAACCCGAATATCTGCGCACAGACCATCCACAACAAGGTTTATTCTTTGATTGTCGGGCTCAGCGTTATCATAGCTTTTAGTAACATTATCCTGGAAGCTTTCGAAGTTCATGTGATTTTCATCGAAAGAACCGGGATGCCTTCCGACATAGCTCTCCGTAAAATCATTCAGGCGGGAAGCGGCGCGCTCAAAGCCGTCTTTCACCTTGTTGCCAAGCTCGGTTACATCCACCTTGCTGATAGCCTCACTGGTGGCTTGTAAAGCATGATTGATTGCGTTACTGGTAGAGTCCAGAACACGGTTAATGGTTTTGGTGATTTTATCTGTATCGGGCCCGTAATACCACTTTTCCTGCCCTTCCTTTGATGACTGCTCTTGCTGGCCGGTGGATTTTTCCTCTGTATGCGGCTGAGATTTCTGGCTGTCGGTTTGATATACCTCATTGATTTCCTTCACCAGATCCTCGATGGAGCCCAATTCTTCACAGATTTGTTCTTCGCTTTTCCCATTCTCCAGGCCGACCTGAAAATGCTCCTCATAATCGGCGACGATCTCTTCCATTATCTGAATGTCAACATTTCTTAATGCGTCCTTCAGTGCGTTTAAATATTCAATCTTGTTCATATGCATCCTCCAAACTCTAATCGATTATTTCCTGAACGGTTTTAACAAACTCCAACCATTCGCTTTTCAATTCTTTTTGATAGTTTCTTCCTTTTTCGGTTAACTGATAATATTTACGGGCAGGCCCTTCCCCTGATTCCACCAGATAAGTTTCAACATAGGCCTCATCCTTCAGGCGCTTTAAGATCAAATACAATGTTCCTGTGGCTATGACCATCTTTTGTGAGATCGCGTCGGTCAATTCATATCCGTAACGATCTTTTCCCACCAGCTTTGAAAGGACACATAATTCCAGCGCTCCTTTTTTAAATTGTGCGTTCATATACCCGTCGTCAACTCCTTTCGCAGATATAAATGAAAATTTTGTGCTTATTGCGTCATTGTAAACAATTGCTTCTGCTGCCATATAAAAGATACCCAACCATCTTACTATCATGTATTGTATCACTACTATTCTATATTGCAATATAGTATTTAATAAAATAGTGTGGAGATGAAAAAGACTCGGCATATTGCTTAAAACTAATTCATATCCTGGTATCAAGATAAAAAGTTCGTCATACATCAAGCTACATTTACAAAACATATCAAAGTTTTCTATCATTCACCGCTGCAACAGAACACGAGTGAGGAAATTATTTCCTTGCCCGGCATTATGCTTTCGCTAGCGTTTCAGGTGGTCTTTCCGATAAAACGAAAAAAGCCATTTGAAAATTAAAGAAGTATAAAGCGTGACAAAAGGCGTGTATTCTGGTGCCCTTCTCCATTGTTTAAACTTTAAAAAGTTTATAAATTCCGGAACCGTATGAAACAACAGGATGTGACAACTATTCATGGTAAGATTAGTTTCTAAATGGTGTTTTATATAAAGCTGTAGAGAGGGTTTTGTCAGTGTCTATTTTAATTGCGGGAAACGATTATAGAGTAGCAAAATCACTTGCTAAAAAACTCAGCACTGAAGAAAAAGTGGTTGTAGTGACAAAAGATATCAAGCTACAATCTCCTGATCACAAAATTTTAACCTTGAAATTATCACCTGACAGCACCATGTTCGAAAAGTTATTTAAGAATTATCAGTTCAGGGCAGTTTTATTCCTGAGCTCCCGGCATTTGCGAAATGAAGCAGTACACAGTGGAGAGCTGGACGAGCTGAACAGGGTTCTTAAATTGGCATCACAGGAAAAGGTAGAACAGGTTGTCTGTATTTCATCCACATTAGCCTGTGCAGAAGATTTTCAAGTGAATGAAGAAACTCACCCGCAGCCTTCCAGAGTTACTGGGATGCTGCTGAAGATGGGCGAACAGTTATGTCAATATTATAAGAAAAGCATGAAGCTAAACGTTACCGTCCTCCATGTACCCTATTTATACGGAGAACAGGGCAGTGATCTCCTAACACAAGATTTTCTAAAGAGGTGTTCAAAAAAGGAAACGCTTTATCTTCCAGGCAGGTTCAATGATGAATGTGATTTTTTAAATGAAAATGACCTGGCAGAATTTATACTGAGGCTTCTCAATTCACCACAGCCGTCTGAGCCCTGTGAATGTATTGATTTGGGCAGAAGCACCGCAATAACCTTCGGCATGATTGCCAATCAGTTGTCTGATATCTTTCCGGAATCCAAGTTAAAATTCTCCTCGGAAAAGGGTCTATTCCCGATGCCTGTAAAAGTGGAATCGGCACGCAAATATTACGGTTGGGCAGCCATGGACTACCTCATGGACAGTTTTTCTGAGAGAATGAACAATTATGTCTGTTATACACCACACAAGAAAAGTGTTATCGACCGTTTCCCGATTCTTGCCAGGATTAATGGCACGCTGGTGAAATGGATGGAGTTGATTGCTGGTTTGTTTCTCATGGAATATTTAAACAGAGCCACGCACACCTACGCGCAATTCCAATTTATTGACTTCAGGCTTCTATATGTTGTTTTAATGGGGTGCATACACGGCCTTCAAACCGGTATACATGCAGCTTTGCTCTCCTGTGTGTCCTATACGGTTGGGGTTTTGCGCACAGGCATGAACTGGGAAACGCTTATTTACAAAATTGACAACTGGCTTCCCCTGGTTTCCTATTTTATTGCAGGTTCGGTCACAGGATATAGCAGGAATAAGCATTTAAGCCGCGAGCAGTTCATAAAAAACCAATATCAAACCCTTGAGGACAGATATTCCCTTTTAACCAAAATGAATGAACATACCAACAGTAATGAGGAACAATTGAAGCAGCAGCTGATTGGATACCGGAACAGCTATGGTCGCCTTTATGACGCAATATGCAATTTGGAAGTGGAGCATCCTGAAGAAGTGCTCATGAAAGCTGTTCCGGTTCTGGAAAACATGTTAAATTCCAGGAGCATCGCTATTTATCAACTGGATAAAGGAATAAACATCGCAAGACTTGCTGTCAGCTCGGAAGGCTATGGCAACCGTCTTCAGAACACAATGAGGCTGTTTGAGTACCCGCATATCCGTAAATCATTAGCGGCAAGGGAAGTCTGGTGCAACAAAGCGCTTCATTCAAATGAACCGGGATATTGCGCGCCGTTAAGTGAAAAAGGCGAAATTAAAGCAATGGTTGTGATTTGGAACACTGTTTACGAGCAGATGACAGCCTCATATTTCAATCTGCTTAAGGTGATGTGCGGAGTGGTTGAGTTATCATTTGCAAGAACAATTCATCTACAGGCTATCCAGGGGAGAAATGCATTCGTGCCGGGCACGCAAATTCTGAAAAATGATGAGTTTACTAAGCTTTTGAAGATAAAAGATACTATGGAAGCACAAAAAATTGCAAGATATATATTGCTAAAAGTAGAGGATAAAGCGAACAGCACGGTGTGGCTGAGCAAAACCATCCTATCGGGTATCAGGAATACAGACATTCTGGGACAGAGGAGAAATGGTAAATTATACATCCTTGTATCCCAGGCAGATGAAAGCAATGTCGGCTGCGTTTGTCAACGTTTGAAGGATCACGGGGTGAACTGCACGGTTGAGAAAGGTTTGATGATATCATGAATCTTCTTTTCGGGTTATTGCTGTTATGTATTCATCTGCTGATATGTATTTATTATGGTATTCGGATCGGAAGGAAACCCTCAAGCCTTCCACGATACTTGCTTGCTGTAATTTGCTTTGTGCCGGTATTTGGTTTTTCCAGTGCTCTGATTGTGGAATACCTGTATAAACATAAAAAAACAGGTACAAAAACACTGCCGCTGGGTGAGTTTTATGCGAACCAGACGAACTTGAATCCAATTCCCATATTGGATAAAGAAGATGTCTCATCCCTGGTACCCATGGAGGAAGCATTAATCCTGAATGATTCCCGCTCAAGTCGTTCTTTGATGATGGAGGTGGTAAAAGATCCCTCCTGCTATAAAGACCTTTTAAGAGTTGCACGACTTAGCCATGATCCAGAAATAACTCACTTCGCGTCGACGGCTATCATGAAAATGCAGCACACTTTTGAGTTGGAAATCCAATCCTGCAGGACAGCCTGTTTAGACAATCCGGAAAATGAATCCATTCTGGATCAATACATTAAGGCCATATACAGCTATATAAAAAGCGGGTTCACCGAGGGAATCCTTCTTGAGAATCTTCGGGAAAGGCTGGATCAGCTCCTTGACAAGAAAATTGGATTTAGGCTGGACGACAGGCAATCCTATTTTCAAAAGCTTGATAATTGCATTGAATGTGCCCGTTTTACCGACGCATGGGAGGTTGTGAACCATATGCAGGACAAATGGCCGGCGGATCAGAATGTCTGGCTGCAAACCATCCGTGTTTGTGTGAATAGCAAAGACCAGCTTGGCTTGCTGAAAACAATAAAAAGACTTGAATCTGAAACCATTTGCTGGACAAAGGAAGGATTAAACCAATTTGAATTCTTCAAGGGTTCATTCAGTTATAACGAGTTAAAAACATTCCCTGCCGTGCCTCATCGCATGTTTTCAGCCATCAGGGGTGAAAAGTTCCTGGCGGCCGGCAACGATGCGGGATACAGACGGTGAGTATTACAGCCGGCGGTCCGGCCTTTTACTTTTTATGAGTATGCTAAATTCATTGGCAGTATTGCTGCATCGAAAATCAATAAGCTGGAGGCATGAATGAAAAAAGTATCATTTGGTTGGTTGGCAGGTCCCTTGCTGTGCCTTATTATGCTGGCATTTTTTATTGGCATTGAACGGGCAGGCATAAGATATGAGTACCAGTTATCTCATCTCACCTGGCTACCGGTGGATAATTCTGCGGAAAAGGATGTGGAGGAAGATGCCGAATGCGTAGTCCTTTATGATTCCGGATGGAAAGAGAACCTTGATTATAAAAATGCGATATCTTTTGTTTTGCGCAGCATGTGTATTCCACATGATATTGTTGATGCGGCAAACGAAGGCATTCCCGACCTGACCCGGTATAAAACCATGATAATAGCTTTTAATAATCTGGATATCATCAGCAGCTCTATTTTTAATGTAATTGATTGGGTTGAGTCCGGAGGACGGGTATTGTTTGCGGTGATCCCAGACATTACGGCAACCATGAACATGATATATCCCAAGCTTGGGATACAGTACGGAGAATTCTCCTATTACAAAGAGGCTCCGCTGAGTTTTAAAACAAATTTGCTTCCAGGAACGAAGGACATGGAGTTTAATAGCGGAGTGAGTTGTGGAAGCAGTATGGTATTGAGGGTGACAGATCGCTGTACTGTTCATATTGCGACCTGTGATGAAAAGCAAATTCCCCTCTTGTGGGAGTGCAGTTATGGGGAAGGAAAATTCGTGGTCAATAACAATGACCTGATGAAGGAGAAAGGCTCAAGAGGCATTGTATGTGCTGCATACAGCCTGCTGGAAGACATATGTGTCTACCCGGTTATGAACTTCTCCCTGTTTTTTATTGATGATTTTCCGGCGCCGATCCCCGAAGGTATGCATGATGTGATATATAAAGAAAGTGGGTACAACATTGAAAACTTTTATAAAAACATCTGGTGGCCGGACATGCTTCAGTTCAGTAAAGAGCATGGTTTGAAATATACGGGCATGATGGTGGAAACTTACAATGACAATGTGGCAGGTCCCTTCACGGCTGAGTATAACCTGGAAAGCTTTCAGTATTTCGGGGGGCTGCTAATTAAAAATGGAGGTGAAATAGGTCTTCATGGATACAACCATATGCCCTTGTGTTTGGAGAGCTTTGATTACAAAGATATTTATAATTATAACAAGTGGCCTGGAACCGAACAAATGGTACAGTCCATCAATGAGTTAATCCGTTTTGGTACTGAGTTGTTTCCGGAAAATGAGTTTGTAACTTATGTGCCTCCATCAAACATCCTCAGTAATGAAGGCAGAGAGATGATTAACGAAAGGTTTCCCCAGATTAAAGTGATATCCTGCTTTTACTATGTACATGATCTGGACAGTAATGAGGAATTTTCCGTAGACGACACTGGTGTTATAAACCTGCCACGCACCATATCCGGCTATGAAATAACCCCTTATATGCGCTGGTGCCTGGTGAATGAGTTGGGTTTCCACTATATCAACTCACACTTTATACATCCGGATGATGTATTGGATGATGATCGCGGTGCCCAAAAGGGTTGGAGATATTTAAAGGATCAATTCGAAAAACAGGTTACCTGGCTTGATAAAAATGCCCCCGGACTAAGAAATTTAACGGCAAAACAGGGGGCTACCGCTGTGGAACGTTATGATCGCCTGTCCGTGTACAGACAGGTTCAAGACAATGGCATTAGCCTTACCCTTTCGAGCTTTTATGATGAGGCATGGCTGATGCTCCGCCTGAACACGGGAACGTTGAATGGGATGGAAGGCGGAAGCATAACAAACGTGTGCGATAACTTATATTTAATCCACGCAAAACAGCCCGTCGTTACCATTTTCACGAAGGAGGAATAGAACAATGCGGATATGCATGATTTTGGAAGGATCATATCCTTATGTACGCGGCGGTGTGTCCAGTTGGATGCATGACTATATATTGGCCTTGCCACAGCATGAATTCATCCTTTGGACCATTGGTGCGGCAGAAAAAGATAAAGGCAGCTTCAAGTATGAATTGCCCCAAAATGTCATCGAAGTTCATGAGGTTTTCCTGGATACATCCTTGAAACACCGCATTAAAAAGAATAACGCCTTCAGACTTTCTGCAAAAGAAAAAGAAATGATGGAAGCTTTACTGGAGAGCGGAGATCCTGATTATGATATTCTGTTTGAATATTTCCAACGAAATACCAAAAACCCCGCAGCTTTTTTTATAAGCCTGCAATTCACCGAGCTCATAAAAGAATTAAGTGATAGAAAATATCCATTTCTCCCGTTTTCAGATTTGTTCCATGCAATGCGCTCCATGTTTTTGCCGGTGATCTATCTGATGACTTGCCCTGTTCCGACTGCAGATGTATATCATGCCGCAGCGTCCGGTTACAGCGGGGTATTAGGAGCCCTGGCATCATGGAGCCAAAAAAAGCCGTTTATTCTGACGGAACATGGTATCTATACACGGGAACGGGAGGAGGAGATACTGCGCTCAGACTGGATTTCACCCGAGTTTAAAAAAATGTGGATACAGCTGTTTTATATGTTTTCCCGTTGTGCGTATAAAAAGGCTGTCACTGTAACTTCCCTGTTTGAACGGGCCATGTTCACTCAACAGGACATAGGCTGCCCGAGTGAAAAATGTATTGTGATTAACAATGGAATTCATTATAACTCATTTTATAATATTCCTGTAAAAGAACCTGACGGATGGGTTGATATAGGTGCTATCATCCGTTTTGCTCCGATTAAGGATATTAAAACCTTGATTTACGCTTTTTCTTCCTTGAAGGTTTCTGTTCCAAAAAGCCGCCTTCATATTTTAGGCGGAACCGATGACGAGGAATACTATCAGGAGTGCCTCCTGCTAATAGACCAGACAGGCGTGCCAGATATATGGATTGCCGGAAGTACGGATGTCCAAGTATATCTTCAAAAATTGGATTTTACCGTACTAACCAGTATTTCAGAGGGACAGCCCCTGGCAATTATTGAATCTTTGGCTGCTGCGAGGCCTGTGGTGTGTACCGATGTAGGGTGCTGCCGCGAGCTTGTGGAAGGGAAAAGCGGACAGGATCATTTCGGGGATGCAGGTTTATGCTGTGCACCGATGGACTATCCGGCTATTTCTAAAGCGATGGAAAGATTATGTGTGGATTCCGAGCTCAGAAAAGAAATGGGATTCGCAGGACGTCAACGGGTGTTGCATGTTTATTCTCACAAAAAAATGGTGGAAGCTTATCTCAACGCGTATGAAAGGATGGTGCAGCAATGGCCGGCATAGGTTTTGAACTGAAAAAGCTGTTTGAAAAGAGGGGACTTTTCGCCAGTATTCGTGCATATGGTGTTGGGATTGCAGTTTGTGCCGGGCCCATGCTTTTAAATGTAGCTCTGTTGTCCGGAATACGCTATATTTCTGAAAGAACGGGCATGCAGAGCCAGGAACAGGAGTTTTTAATCTGCATGCTGTCCTATACCTTTATAGCATCCCTTCTGATTACCAGTGTATTATCGATGGTTACTGCCAGATACACGGCAGATATGCTCTATCAGGAACAGTATCAGTTTGTGCTTCCATCTCTGTTTGGCAGCCAGACGATCTCCTTAACTGCTGGGATTGCTCTGTATGGAGGCTTTCTACTGCTTTCAGGAATAGAGCCTGTTTATATTCTGCTCTGTACGGTTCTATTCTCTGAACTGATTGTTGTTTGGAGCCAAATTCAATATATCACAGCCATTAAAGATTATAAAAGCATATTGGCTGCCTTTTTTACCAGTATCGTTATAGCTTTAGGCTCCGGCTTCCTAATCGGATTAGCCGGTGTAAAACCACTTATAGCCTTTATGTCCGGGGTGATCATCGGATATGGGGTTATGTTGGTTTGGAATTTTTATTTGCTGCATTTATACTTCCCAGCGGGAGAAGGAAGTGCCTTTCAATTCTTGTTGTGGATAAAGCGTTATCCGAAATTGTTTTTCATTGGGTTATTTACAACACTTGGTTTATTCGGACACATCATCATCATGTGGTTCAGCCCAGCCGGTGTGAGCATCCGAGGCCTGCTTTATGCCGCTCCCTCTTATGATATTCCGGCTTTATTTGCTTTTTTATCCACCTTGATTACAACAGTAAATTTTATTACTTCGCTGGAAGTCAACTTTTATCCTTACTATCGTAATTACTTCGATCTGATGAATACCCGGGGAATGCTGACAGATATGCGCAGAGCGGAGGATGAAATGTTAACCGTTTTGAAACAGGAACTTTTTTATCTGGCTTTACAGCAGGGTTTTGCCACAATTCTTTTAATTGTGATAGGAGGACCTGTTTTCTTAGGTTGGAATATGGGCTTTAACGAAACTTTTTTGGGTACGTTCAATACTCTTTGCATCGGTTACGCCCTGTATGCCATTGGGAACAGCATCATGTTGGTGCAGTTGTACTTTACTGATGATACCGGCGCTTTTTACTCATCCCTGCTTTTTATGCTGTCAGCCAATATCGGAACCTTATTCTTCCTGTTTCAGGATTACCGGTTTTATGGTTTTGGGTTTCTCATCGGTGGTTTTGTGATGTATGTTTGCACATGGATTCGGTTAGCGTTATACGCCAGGAAACTGGTTTTCCATATACTTTGCTCACAGCCGGTAAATCCGCAAAACAATCAAAACAAACGATGGCGCACGCTGCAGCTGATATCAACAAATTGTCAACTGCTGGAGGATGGAAAATGAAAAGAAACAGGATAAAAAGAACCATAATACTCTTTTACTATATTGTTACTGCGGCCGGTATACTGTTTTTTCATACCGGATGCGCTATAGATGATACAATTCAACCCGTACAACCATTTATGGCAGCAACAGCAGTGGAAAAAGAGCCCGTGCCCGATATCGATAGTGTGTCGTTGCAGGATAATAAAGCAATCTATCTCAGTGATAACCATGGGAGTGTCATAACCATGTATCTTACTGTCCGTCGAGGCAACCCGGCGGATAGTACGGATTATTCCTGGGAGGAAGTAAACCGATATTCCGTCACTGATTACATAGAAATGGGTGTTGAACGGTACGGGGTAGAAGCAATTTTACAGGTTGGTGACGATAATGGCCCCGTTCCCGGAGAACTGGGCTACAATGAAATCATTCCCAATGCAGTTGTGAATATCAGGGGGGCAACTTCATCGAGCCATGTTCAAAAATCCTACAAGATTTCCTTAATGGAGAATTCAGAGCCCTGGCGAGGACAAAAAACCATTGCGCTAAACAAGCATGTTTATGATAATGTAAGATTCCGCAATAAGCTTTCTTATGATTATATTAAGCAAATTCCCGATATGATCGGCCTTCGTACCCAGTTTGTCCACCTTTATGTGAAGGATGAAACCAATAAGGTAAAAAACACCAAATTTGTTGATTATGGATTGTTTACACAGGTTGAATTACCCAATAAAACATATTTGAAGAAACACGGGCTTGACAGCAACGGTCAGCTCTATAAAGCAACGTTCTTTGAGTTCGGGTGCTATGAAAGCAATTTATGGCTGAAAACCGATCCCGCCTATGATGAGGTGTTGTTTAACAAAATACTCGAAACCAAGGGAAACGAAGATCACACAAAACTCTTGGAAATGCTCGATGCTGTGAATGATTACGGGATATCCATAGAAAGTACATTTGAAAAGTATTTTGATGCAGACAATTATTTCACCTGGCTTGCGTTTAATATCTTAACAGGGAACGTTGATACGCAATCCCAGAATTATTATCTGTATAGCCCGACCAACGGCAATAAATGGTATTTCATTTCATGGGATAATGATACAGCCTGGATGCGCTGTGAAGATAGCAAAATAACAGTGGATACAGGGTTTGAAACAGGAATCATGAATTATTGGGGTTCGATTCTACACAAGCGTGTACTGGCATTGCCAAAATATCGGGAGTTGCTGAATGAAAAAATCCTCCGCCTGAGAGAGTTTATTACCGTTGAAAAAACCAGAGCAATGATTGATACTTACAAACCAGTCGTTCTGCAGTATTCATTCAGAATGCCCGATTCCATGCATATAAAAGTGAATGAAAAGCAATTTATAGATATTTGTAATGAGATTCCATATGAGGCAGAGCGAAATTATTCTCTATATCTTGATAGCCTTGAGAAGCCAATGCCATTTTACTTAAACCCCCCTGAGGTGATCGATGGGACTAAGCTGCGCTTTTCATGGGAGGCTGCCTATGATTTGGATGCGGAAAGCATTACCTATACTTTTGAATTATGCAGGGATTATTTGTTTGAAGTACCGATTCAAATAGTGTCCGACCTGGAAGTTCCGGTGATGGAAACGGATATTCTTCCGCCAGGGCAATACTTTTACCGCGTAACAGCGAAAAACTCCTCGGGTTACAGCCAGACTGCCTTTGATTACTATGTGAATGTAAAACATGTAAAGCATTATGGCACGAAGTGTTTTTATGTTTTTGAGGACGGTAAAGCGGTTGTAAGAAAAGAGGTGAAATAGAGTGAAGCAAATGGATGAATTAAACATGCGGCAGGAACTGAAATATTTTATTCGGTATTCTGACAGAGATCTGTTAAAATACCGTTTTACCGGATTATTGCAGCGGGATCGAAATGTGGGAGCCAACGGAGAATACAAAATCAGAAGCCTGTATTTTGATGATTACTGGAACAGCGCCTACGAAACCAAATTAATGGGTACGCAAAAGCGTTACAAATATAGAATCCGGATTTATAATGACAGCGATACGGTGATTAATCTGGAGCGAAAACTCAAACATGACAACTATACCACGAAGGATAAGGCTACTTTAACGAAAAATGAAGTATATTCAATCCTGGAAGGTCGGTATACGTTTTTACGGGATAACAGCCAGCCACTGCTCCGTGAGTTTTATTATGAATGCGTCGCAAAAGTTCTGCGTCCTCAGGTCATTGTGGATTATGAACGCGAACCCTTTGTTTTTAATCCGGGAGATATCCGCATCACCTTTGACAGATGTATACGTGCCGGCAATACAAGCTTTGACATATTCGATAAAAAGCTTCCTACTATTGAAACGATGGCACCGGGTTGTTTGGTCATGGAGGTAAAGTTCTCCGGTTTTTTACCCAAAATGATTAAGAAAGCGTTACCCACGGGTGCTTCAGACTATACATCAGTTTCAAAATATATTCTGTGCTGTGATAAAAGAATGGATTTATACGGTATTTTATAACAACAGAGGAGAGATGAAAATGAACAATGATCAAGCTTTAAGTGTAAAGGATATAATCAAAAAATCATTTCTGGATAATGTATTGGTGGATGATCCCAATTCCATGAATCTTATCATGCCGTTTGTCATTTCAATGCTGATTGCACCTTTAATGGGGTTGTTTATTTATGCAGTCTATAAAAAATCCTTCCGCGGTGTTGTTTACAGCCAATCGTTTGCGATCACGCTGACGGGCCTTTGCATCATCACCTGTATGATTACACTCGCAATCAGTACAAATGTGGTGCTGTCCCTGGGAATGGTAGGCGCACTTTCCATTGTACGGTATCGTACCGCTATCAAGGAGCCCATGGATCTTTTGTTTCTGTTCTGGTCCATATCATCCGGTATAGCAATTGGTGCAAAAAGCTATATGTTAACGTTGATCAGCGCTTTGGTAATCGTGGGCGTATTGTTTCTTTTGAACCGGAAAAATTCCGGTCAGGACGTTTACATTATGATCGTTCATTACATGGGTGATGATATCAGTGATGAAATCAAGCGGATTATTCATAAAACAAAGTATCAGATCAAATCGAAAACCATGCGGGGTGAGACCTCGGAAATGGCGATTGAAGTATTGGTCAGAAACAATAATTTCGCCTTCGCAGAGCATATCCGCAATTTGGATCGGGTGAATGATCTGACGGTCATACAATATAACGGTGAGTTTAATGGTTAGAAGTAAATGGATACTCATCATGCTGTTGGCCGCTTTCAGCCTGCCATTTTGCATTTATGTGTTTTCCTGTGATAAGAAAGTTGTTTATCCTGAAGCTACGGATGACGTTCTTTTCAATCCAATGACAGGTTATGCCCCATGGGCTTATTTTGATGATGAGGGGACAGATGAGAAGTTTTCTTTGGTTTATGCGGATTTGACCTGGCGGGAATGGGAACCGAAACCCGATACCTTTGACTTTGAGAGCTTTGAAAAAAGAGTTAACCTACATAAGTGGCGCAGTGAGGGGAAACGGGTCGTGTTTCGCTTCGTCTGCGACATGCCCGGAGATGAGAAGCATATGGACATTCCGGACTGGCTTTATGAAATGATTGGAGGAAGGGGAGATTGGTACGATACGACGTATGGCAAAGGGTTTTCTCCCGATTATTCCAATTCAGCTTTTATTTCAAGGCATGAAAGGGCACTGAAAGCGCTTGGAGAACGATATGGAAAAGACGACTTCTTCTGTTTTGTTGAACTGGGGAGTATCGGTCATTGGGGAGAATGGCATGTTAAATATTCGGAAGGCATCAGGCGTATTCCGGGGGCACCCATCCGGGAGCAATACGTTTTGCATTATATGAAAGCTTTTCCCAATGCCCATTTGCTGATGCGCCGTCCGTTTGCTATTGCTGCACAGAAGGGCCTGGGGCTTTATAATGATATGACGGGTGATCCCGAGAGCACCGAAGAATGGTTGGATTGGTTAGAAAACGGGGGGGAGTATGAACAAGCGTCTGAAGGAATGGGTGCTTTGTGTAGTATGCCGGATGGATGGAAAACGGCACCTGTTGGCGGAGAACTGACCGGCAGTCTGTCCTTCCGGGAGATGCTGGCGGATCAGCTGCCCATCACAGCAGACCTTCTCAAACGTTCTCATACGACTTTTATAGGCCCCAAATCCCCGGTGGAAATGGATGATTGCGCCGAATGCCTCGAGGGTAGTCAGGAAATCCTGAAAACCATCGGTTATCGGTTCAGAATTGAGAAGGCGATCTTCACAAAATCCAAGCTATTCAGGGATCATCTGGAAGTATCTCTTGATTGGGTGAATGATGGAATTGCTCCCTTTTATTATTCCTGGGATGCTTTCCTTTATGTAATCAGCAATGAAGGAAATACAGCTATAAAGCAAAAGGTAGAGTTGGATATCAAAGATGTAATACCCGAAATCACAGTAACCACCAAAACGGATATGGATTTATCAAGTTTGCATAAAGGCGATTATCAGATAGGCATCGCAATTATCGACCCATTAACTGAAAAGCCCGGTATAACTTTTGCCATGGAGAATACCAGGGATGACAGAATTTACATATTAGGCGTGTATGAGAAAAAATAACAACCGGTTGGTTAGTCCAGCTCAATCATGCCCTGTTATCCGTCCCTCCGTCAACTTATACTACACCAACGTCCCTGGTAGCAATGATCGCTATGCCTGTTTCTGCTGCATTGTCTATCAGGATATCACCGGCAAAAACAGGGGCAATGGCCTCTGCCCGGTTGATTTCATCCATGCATTCAAATATTTTATTTTTAGGGATGGATCCTTTTGTTTTGACTGATACCAGCGGCCTCTCGCCGTTTTTCACCTTTATCGTGGAGGTCACCATCCTGACAGGGCTGGTGATTTCTTTCAAAGCATAAGCTTCTCCGCGTTTGCAGCTATACCCGTATATATTTTGTGCTGTTCCGTTTTCCATATCCACACGAACCATACAGCCAAGAGGACATTCAATGCAGATCACTTCCAGTTGTTCCATCATTCATCTCCCTCCTTTTGGACCTGAATGGTAATCGATTTCAAATCCCGGAATGCTGACAATTTTGACTTTTCCAGCTTCACTTCCTCCATTTCACTGGGGACCATAATTCTGCGTTTTCTATGCATAATCTGTTTATCATCCAACAGAACATTGATAAAGCTGTCCCTGAAAATATCTGTAACCCGGAACCGAACGGTGATGCTTTCATCCATCTGGTGAACACTAATCGTGGACGGCACTGTGTAGCGAACCCCGCTTCCCGCAATAACAGGTGTACCTGAAGTTATCTGTACTTTTTTCACCAGATTGAATGCAAACTTTGCAGCATTTCTTCCAGCCGCAGCGGCCTCCTCGGAGACATAGTCAACCAGATCATGCACATGCAGCACATTTCCGCAGGCAAACACGCCGCTGACCGAGGTTTCCAGCTGCTCATCCACCACCGGTCCATTGGTTACGGGATTAATTTCAACCCCCAGTTCCCGGGACAATTCATTTTCCGGAATGAGCCCGACCGACAACAGTAATGTATCGCAGGAGTAATATTCCTCCGTGCCCTGGATTGGCTTTCCCGTACAATCCACTTTTGCAATCGTAACCCCCGTTATTCTTTCCCTGCCATGAATATCCGTCACCGTATGGCTTAATTTCAGCGGAATGTTGTAATCATTCAAACACTGCACCACATTCCTTTTCAGCCCACCGGAGTATGGCAGCAGCTCTGCGACCACCTTGACCTTCGCACCCTCCAGCGTCATTCGCCGGGCCATGATCAAACCGATATCCCCGGAGCCCAGAATGACAACTTCTTTTCCAGGCATATAGTTTTCCATATTGACAAGGCGCTGCGCCGTTCCGGCGGTAAAAATCCCTGCAGGCCGGTAGCCCGGGATATTCAGCGCACCCCTGGGCCTTTCCCGGCAACCCATCGCTAACACAATGGCTTTGGCCTGAATTTGGAAGGTTCCGTCCTGCCGGTTTGTGGCCGTGATGACTTTATCTCTGCTGATCTCCAGAACCATCGTGTTCAATTTGGATTCTATTTGCAATTCATTCACTTTGTGAATATAGCGTTTTGCATATTCAGAGCCGGTCAGTTCCTCCTTGAAGATATGCAGCCCAAAGCCATTATGAATGCATTGATTCAATATTCCTCCAAGCTCCCTGTCCCTTTCAAGGATAAGAACCCCCAGAGCACCGTATTCTCTGGCAGATACCGCTGCTGCAAGACCTGCAGGGCCTCCCCCGATAACAACAACATCATAGCTGTTCAATTTACTCCACCCTCTTTACCTTCTTTTGTCCTATGGGAAACGATTTGAGAGGCACCTCCGGATTTTGTCACTTCCAATAATGGTATATTTCGTTCCCTTGCCAGAATTTCCATCACTTTTGGCGAGCAAAAGCCGGCCTGGCATCGTCCTGTGCCGGCTCTGGTTCTTCTCTTGACACCATCGAGTGACTTCGCTCCAAGCGGGCGGTGGATACTTTCTATAATCTCACCTTCGGTGACGGATTCACATGTGCAGATGACCGTGCCATAAGCCGGGTTTCTCCGAATCAAATTATTCCTCTCTTCCATGGACAGTTTTTTGGGATCCACAATACCTTTCCGGATGGGATTGAAGCTGTTGTTTATATCCAAACTCATCTTTCCCCTGATCAATGCCGCCACCACCTGCCCTATGGCCGGAGCGCTTGACAACCCCGGAGACTCGATTCCTGCAGCATCAATAAATCCGCTGACATCCTCCGCTTCACCGAGGATAAACTCATGACCTGCTTCATGGGCCCGCAGACCAGCAAAGGAGGCAATGACCTGTCGGATGGGGAGGGCTTTTACAATCAGACTCGCCTTCGATATAACCTCATCTATTCCGTCTTTTGTTGTGGCGGTAGCATCCTTATCCTCGATGTCGATCGCCGTTGGTCCAACAATGAGATTGCCATGAATGGTTGGCGAAACAAGAACACCCTTTCCCAATCTTCCCGGTACGGTAAAGATCGTCTTGTCCACAAGAGAGCCTGTATTTTTGTCCAGGATGATGTAATCCCCTCTTCGTGGCATGATCTTTATTTTTTTCTCACTGACCATGTTATGAATTTCATCCGCATAAACTCCGGCGGCATTGACCACGCATTTCGTTTTGTATTCCCCCCGGTTTGTTTCTATTCGAAAGCTTTCCGGATCCTTCACAATATTGAATACCTTTGTATCAAAAAAGAATTGCACACCATTTTCACAGGCGTTTTCCGCCATGGCTATGGTCATCTGAAACGGGCAGACAATTCCTCCTGTTGGTGCGTATAATGCGCCAACGATATTCTCGGAAAGATTCGGCTCCATTTCCAGGGTTTCTTCCTTTGTTAATATCCGGTGGCCTTCAACGCCATTGTCCACTCCCCTTTGGAACAACGCCAGCAGTTTTGGCCTGTCCTCCTCACTGAGGCAGACAACAAGGGAACCATTTCTGCGGAAGGGTATATCCAGGTCTTTTGCCAACTGGTCCATCAACCTGTTTCCCACAACATTCATTTTTGCCATCAGCGAACCGTGGGCAGCGTCGAAACCTGCGTGGAGGATGGCACTGTTTGCCTTTGATGTCCCGAAACAAACATCTTCTTCCTTTTCTAATACACAGGCATTCACATTGAATTTTGACAGTGCCCTGGCTATCGAACAACCGGTAACACCTGCTCCAATAATTACACAATCATACATGCAATCTACCTTCTATCCTCTTTTATGGTGACGCCGTGCGATATCTGCTAAGGTACCCTTCTGAAAGTTTACGCATGGCAATTTGTGTTTCACCGATGAGTAATTTACAAATCGCCATGCGTATGAATCAATGAACTTTTTTTAATAGGGTTGGTTGTTACCCATATGAACCCCTGGTTTAGCACACGAGTACTTGGAAAACACAGTAAATTACCATGGGATAATGACAAATAACAGTTGAGCCAGCAGACCACCAATAATCGGACCGACTACAGGGATCCAGGAATAACCCCAGTTTGAGCTGCCCTTCGCTTTGATCGGAAGGATTGCATGGGCTATACGGGGACCAAGATCTCGTGCCGGATTAATGGCGTAACCGGTTAAACCACCCAGGGACATACCAACGGATACGATGATGCCGAATACAAGAAACTTCTCAACACCGGGTGCACAATTCACTACATTACCCACACCCAGGATGGCAAATACCAATACGAAAGTACCGATAATTTCACTCAGCAGGTTCAGCCCTGTATTGGGAATACTCGGGCTTGTTGAAAATACGCCAAGCTTTGTTTTTGTGTCTTCCGTTGCACTAAACTGCTCTCTGAAAAGAAGATATACAAGGCATGCGCCCAAAAAGGCACCGCCCATCTGCCCAAGGATATAAATCGGCACCTGTGACCAGGCAACAGCACCGCCTGCTGCCAAAGCTAATGTCAGTGCAGGGTTAAAGTGCGCTCCTGACGAAGCACCAAAGATAAACGCCGGCAGCAGAACAGCCAGGCCCCATGCAAATGTAATTTGCACCGAGCCGCCTCCCTTCATGCCTGACTTATTTAAAGTTACGTTTGCCACGACCCCGTCGCCAAGTAAAATGAGCAATGCAGTTCCTATCAACTCTGATAAAAATATTAACATACTAACCTCCATCCTGCCGCGACCCCCGGCGGCAAAAATAGTAACCGGTTTTTGCTTTAAAAACCTTCATGTTAGTCTTCTTTTGCCCATCCAAAGGAACATTTCACTGCTTTTCTCCAGCCTTTTACTCTTTGGTCTCTATCTTCCTTATCCATAGCGGGTTCAAACGTTTTGGATATGGTCCAGTTTTTAACAACATCCTCCTTTGTTCCCCAATAGCCTACTGCCAGACCAGCAAGATACGCTGCACCCATGGCTGTCGTTTCCACACATTGCGGCCTCAGTACCGGTGCATCAATGATGTCTGACTGGAACTGCATCAGGAAATTATTCGCGCACGCTCCACCATCCACCTTCAAGCTGCTCAGTGTAATGCCGGAATCTTCCTCCATTGCCTTCAGCACGTCATAGGCTTGATATGCCAGTGACTCCAGGGTTGCCCGAATAACATGGTATTTACTGCATCCTCTGGTTAACCCTACAATAGTTCCTCTGGCATATTGGTCCCAATGCGGTGCACCAAGGCCTACAAAAGCTGGAACCACATAACATCCATTTGTATCAGAAACTTTTTTCGCCATGTATTCGGAATCCGGTGATGAATCAATCAGCTTCATTTCATCGCGAAGCCACTGTATTGCTGCACCGGCAACAAAAATGGAACCTTCCAGCGCGTAATTCACTTTTCCGTCCAGTCCCCAGGCTATGGTTGTAACCAACCCGTTTTTGGAGAAAACCGGGGTTTCGCCGGTGTTCATCAGCATAAAGCAGCCGGTTCCATAAGTGTTTTTAGCTTCACCCGGGCTATAGCAGGTCTGGCCAAACAATGCAGCCTGCTGATCACCGGCTGCACCGCCAATGGGTATTGCTCCGCCAAACCAGGAAGGATCCGTTTTGCCATAAACACAGCTGGAGGGCATGGCTTCGGGCAGCATTGATTTGGGAATATTCAATTCTGCAAGGATATCCTCATCCCAATCCAAATCAAGTATATTAAACAGCATCGTCCTGGACGCATTGGAGTAATCTGTTACGTGAACCTTTCCCTTTGTCAGCTTCCAGATTAACCATGTTTCCACCGTTCCAAAGAGTAATTTTCCGGCTTCAGCCTTTTCTCTTGCACCTTCTACATTGTCAAGAATCCATTTCACTTTTGTCCCTGAGAAGTATGCATCAATGACCAGGCCTGTTTTTTGTCGGATGGTATCGACCAACCCCTTTTCCTTTAATGAATCGCAATACCCGGAAGTTCTTCTGCACTGCCATACTATCGCATGATATACCGGTTCACCTGTCTCTTTGTCCCATACAACGGTCGTTTCACGTTGGTTCGTAATACCGATTGCAGCGATATCGCCTGCTGATGCACCGATTTTCTGCATTGCTTCAACGGCAACACCAAGTTGTGACGACCATATTTCGTTTGCATCGTGCTCTACCCAGCCTGGCTTGGGAAAATACTGCGTGAATTCCTTTTGCGCCACACTGCACATATCACCTTTTTCATTAAAAAGGATGCAGCGGTTACTTGTTGTACCAGAATCCAGTGCCATAACGTATTTGGCCATAGATAACCCTCCCCGTCAATTTTCTTGAATCAATAAATAAATCCACCCAGACCTTTAGCTATTGTAACATATGTCTGGCCAAAGTGTTTTAGTACGAGTTCTGCTGACATATTATGATGCGACAAGAGGGCTGTGACAAAAGGAAGGAGTTCCTGTCACTCGCGTGATAAGAGGATGTTTTTTTGCCCTGGAGATATAACAGAAGTAATCAACTTGGCCTGGAAACGAAAGAACTTAAATATGAGCTTTCGAAAAGATTCGAGTAAAAGAAAGGCATTTGGAGCTAAGGATTTATCATCTGAATTGTTTAAACACAGTTTTAAAGGCGTGAGAATAGGTTATGCCATGATACAGTATCACCCCCGATGACAAAGGGGGTGATATCTCAAAAAATTATATCATATTCACTGTGGTAAGGCTAGTTTTGCGGTGAGAGGTATTCTGTGTAACCGTATCCAGAGTTACTGCTCACAAGTAAGTCAGGCGCAATCATACCTACAGCATTCCTAAGTACATGTCCAAACGCTCATTTATATATCTTGCAAATAAGTTTACCATGGCAGAAAGATTATGCTTTATATGATATTCATCAAAAGCATTGTAATAAGCAATACGGTCGGTGAATTTTATATCGATAGGGGGATATCCGGCTTTCATCAATTCCAAATTCACAAGCAGACGTCCTGTTCTGCCGTTCCCATCAATAAAAGGATGGATGCCTTCAAATTCAAGGTGGAGCAGAGCCAGTCTTGTGATAATATGCTCAGTACTTTCAACAAAGTCAATCAATAATTGCTCCATCTTCGGCTGAATCAGATACGGTTGTACAGGTTCATGCTGTGCACCCATAATACGAACAGGCACACGACGGTATACACCACGGTCATCCCTCTTATCTGCAAGAACCAAAGAATGTATCTGCTTAATAATGCTTTCACTCATCGCAACCTTATCGTTTACCAAATTACTGACCAATTCAAAAGCTTCTTTGTGACCGACTGCCTCCAAATGATCTTTCAGTGGTTTTTGGCCAATCGTAAGGCCTTTCAAAACCAGAGCGGTTTCGCGAAGTGTTAGTGTATTACCTTCAATTGCATTGGAGTTGTATGTGTATTCTACAATAAACTGCTCCCTAAGACGTTCAACTTCACCTTCTGTCAAAGGACGCCGAGTATCTAGCTCATTCTTTTTCTTGTTTATCATGACGAACAGACTTTCGGTAGATTTAAGTCTTCCATCAGCTGGCTTGGATGCACCTACAGGTATTTTCCAACCTCGACCTTCCTGATAGGCACCGGGGATTTTTCCCTCAGAGCAAAGCACCCTTATTCTTCTGTCGGAGATACCCCATTTTTCCGCAGCTTGTCTTACACTCATAAACATAAATATCACTCCAGTCCATAGTATTATACCAAATTAACGGAATAATACAATATACTCGGAATGATATTTTTAGAATTATCGGAATAAATGGTTTTAGCTCGTACCTGTTTATTTAACATAGTATTTCCTTTTTAAAGAATCATCCTTTCGTCCAAAAACGATTATGTAAAGATTGTCTATAATAATACTATATACTTCCGGGCATACTTCGTCGGGAAGCCTCCGAAAACACAAAAACGACATAGCCGGCTGTCGGCTATGTCGTTTTTCTTGAGGGAGTAAATTCCCTGGACGGGCTTCCATTTATGGTTTTAGAACATGTTTCATGCAAATTGATAATTTGGTTAAGTAAATGGATCGGGTTATGGAGTAGGATTGGGTGATGGTGTGGGGGTAACTGTAGTTTCAGGAGTGATGGTTGGAGTCGGATAAGTTACTTTTTCTTCATCGTCAACGACAACCCCGTCCAGATCTTTATCCCAGTCAACCTTCATTCCGAATATCTCCGCCAGGAACCTGATGGGAACCACAGTTCTGTTGCTGATAACTTGAGCGGGTACATCAAAATCCACTTCAACACCGTCTTTATAGTATTTACCGGTGTCTAAATCAATAACAACCTTAATCGTGCTTGCTTGTATACTAATGTCGATATTAGAGTATACGGCTTTTGTCACGGTTACATCGTTGGTTTCTCTGTCCCATTCCACCGAAGCACCAAGTGCGTTTGTAACAGCCCGCACCGGTATCAGGGTACGGTTATGTTTGATTACCGGTGGAACATCAAACTTTACCAGCTCACCGTTCACAATAACAGGTATCGTATTGTCGCCTTTTTGCTTTCTGACTTCTTTGATCCTGTTGTGCAGCTGCTTTCTGATTACCTTGTCTTTATGGTAGGACTTTAGTTGTTCCAGCAGGCCTTCAAGCGTATCGGCAGGTTCGGGAACTTTTTCCA
>JAAYJG010000041.1 GCA_012523055.1 Ruminiclostridium sp.
GGTAGATCCTGTCGTTGTGAACTTCAGAACCAATAATCCCTCTCAAATAGTGATCCAATTCAGATTTTGGGTGGGTTTCATTGGCTCCGCACCAGAGTGCAATACAAGCATGATTTCGCAAACGTTTCACCTTGTCAAGCGCATTAATCTTAAAGTCCTCGTCATTAGCCACATCGTTATAGGCCACATACAACCAGAAGTCGTCCCACACCATGATACCGTATTGATCACAATAATCATAGAATACATCATCGGTGACACATCCTGTCCACAGACGAATCATGTTGTAGTTCATGTCTTTGTGCAAGGCAATTGTCTTTTCGTATTCTTCATCGCTGCATCGCAGCAGGTACTCGCTCATTCCCCAGTTTCCACCTTTAATAAACAATTTTTGTCCATTGATGTAAAATGTCATCACAGGCCAGCCGGCGGCATTACGTTCAAACACGTATTCATATTTTCGAATTCCGAAAGTAATCTCCTTTGCATCAACAACTTTACCGTCCACATCACAGGTGACAGCACAAGTGTATAAGTTTGGTTCTCCATAGCCATTGGGCCACCAAAGTTTTGGATTATTTAGAATGAGTTGCTTAAACTCTTTTCGGTTCATGTAAACCGTTTCCGTCTCTCCGGATTCAAGACTGATATTTTTGGAAACGGTAATGTTACCTGGTTCTATCCGAAGAGATATTTTTGCATCTTTTCTGTCATTCGAACCGTTTTTCAGATCGGTCTGAAAAGCCAGGTAGGCTGTTTCATTCGATTCGAGTTCAGACCTGATCCAGGGATTCTCCATCACCACTTCCCCCGTTATTTCCAGGTAGACATTGCCTGTGATGCCATGCAACCTCCCCGGCACATAGGGCATCCAGTCCCATCCTGCCGCAGAAAGATAGGTGGGGCTGGCCGTGATTCCGAATGCCTCTTTTGCATCCCTTGTTTTTTTTTGATTAGCATCATAGATCAGTACCGCTACTGTATTGTTGCCTGATGCAAGCATCAGGTCAGTCACATCAAACTTCGAACGAATCATATGACCGCTCACATCCTTTTCGGAGAGCTCCGTACCTGAAATCTTTACACCATTAAAATAAAAATCAGCATACCGGTTTATATTATCAAAATGAAGCCAGACCCGCTCTCTTTCGTTGGGGAGCGAAGGCAACGTAAACTCGGTACGGTACCAGAACGGGCGGTTGTAAAAGGTCTCATCTACCCGATAAATATTGTCTGCATAATCGGGATCATTTTCCAGCCCGGCATCCACATAGGAAGTAAAAACAGCTCCGGGGACTATCCCTTCCACGCCGTTTATGAAGTCATATCCCGATTCAGAGATTTCGTTCCCCGACGCTGTCACATCTGCCTTCGGCATTAACTTCCATCTTATCTGCGGGTTGGAGCTGTTCAGCGACATCCTTCTTGTTTGAGCATGAGAATACGGAAACAGGCATAACAACGGCAATAACAAGATGCCAAACTTAAATCGATTCATATCAAACTTAATAAATAACTATATTCCTTTCTTCAGATGAGGCGATCTTCTATTTGTTCATTGAGACCGAGTAAGGCCGATCCTCCCAACTTGTCCCCCGCTCCCTGTTGGGTATATTACTCATCACCAATCTCAATTTCCCGCCTTTCACAATGTCGGCATAGGTGATCCAGTTTTTTGAGAGTGCTTTCCCGTTCAACTCGGCATATGAGATATACACATTCTCCGGACTGTTGTTTTCCGCCTCAATGACAAACTGTTTCCCATCTTCCATGGTAATGGTGATCTTGTCAAACAGGGGACTACCCAGTACATACTGATCGGTAC
>JAAYJG010000345.1 GCA_012523055.1 Ruminiclostridium sp.
AGGTGAAACCTGAAGTATTCACCAGAGAAGCAAAACGAGCATGGCTGAACAAAATGCAAAACGTAACCCTGGGTTCTGATGCGTTCTTCCCCTTCTCCGATAATATTGAGAGAGCTTATAAAAGCGGTGTGAAATACATTGTTCAACCGGGCGGTTCGGTCAGGGATGACCTGGTGATTGAATGCTGCAACAAGTACAACATGGCAATGGTATTTACCGGAATCCGGTTATTCCACCATTAGTTTGAATCAATACCGCGTTTTGTATACTACTCTTTGTCTGTGATAGTTACCAAAATACAGCAAGCCGGTAAATCAACCGGCTTGCTGTTTTGTTTCCTGCCAATACAATTCTATGGAACAAGTAGTGAAACTGTATCGGGAGGAGTAATTCATTTTTCAAGGCATGATACGGCGTATCAGGTTTTGTTTTTATTCGTTTTCCTGCAAAGCATGGTATGGCTTAAGGGGTTCTTTTTTCATTCGTTTTCCTGCAAGGCATCACACCGCCAAGCAGGTTCTGCGTGCCCCCTAAATCCTGTCATCTCTTCAACAAATCCTGAACGATCTGAGCAATTTTTTCATATGCTTCATTCAACGGTGCTTTTACAGAAAAGCTCTTGTCCCTGCCAACAATTTCGCAACAGCTTTCCTTCATATTGCGGGGGCTGACGATCACCCGAACCGGAACACCCAGTAAATCCGCATCTGAGAACATAACACCCGCGGTTACTGTTCTGTCGTCATAAATCACTTCAATTCCGTTTTCCTGAAGCTGTGCATACAGCTTATCCGCATATTCCTTAACTGCTGCATCGTCGGAGCGTACTGCGCATAAATGCACCTGCCACGGCGCTATGGACATCGGCCAGATGGGGCCGTATTCATCATGATGCGCTTCACATACAGAAGCGGCAAGCCTTCCCACCCCAATGCCGTAACAACCCATAATGGGATAATGGGAAACACCCTCACTATCCAGATACTGCATGGACATGGACTGGGTGTACTTTGTTCCAAGCTGGAATATATTCCCTACCTCAATGCCTCTTGATATGGTGATAGATGGTTTTCCGCATTCCGGACATATTCCCCCTTCGGTAATTTTAGCAAAATCGTGGTATTCAACAGCACCCAAATCCCTTGCAATATCCAGACCGGTATAGTGATACTCGGCTTTGTTGGCACCGCAGGAAAGATTATTGGTGTTTTCAAGGCTTTTATCAAAAAGCACAGTGAAATTCCCTTTAAGTTGATATGGTCCGGTAAACCCGGCAGTCAACCCGCATCCTTCCGTAATTTCGGCCGGATGTATCTCATAGCCCAGGTAATTTGTAAGCTTTGTTTCATTGGCATCAAGGTCACCTCGGAGAAACAGAACGATATAGCTGTCATCCTCATTCTTTTGATACATAACCGCCTTGCAGCATTTTTCAGTTGTCATTTTCAAAAACCTGCTGACATCTTCGATGGTCTGCATGCCCGGTGTATGAACAAGCTGCAGCGGGCTTGAAACTTCGTCGCGTTCATTATGAACGACGCTTTGCGCCGCTTCCATGTTAGCCCGGTAACCACACTCGTGGCATAGAGCGATGGTATCTTCGCCCACAGGCGTCAGCAGCATGAACTCATGTGAAATTTTTCCGCCCATCATGCCAGAATCAGATGCCACTGAAATCACGTCCGGAATTCCGGCACGAGCGAAAATCCGCTCGTATGCCTTAAAACAAACGTCATAATACTGTTCCAGATCCTCCTGGGAGGTATGGAAAGAATAAGCATCCTTCATCGTGAATTCCCGTACCCTTATGAGTCCGGCACGGGGACGTGCTTCATCACGAAATTTTGTTTGAATCTGATAGATCATGAACGGATACTTCACATAGCTGTTTGCGTACTCCCGCACCAGATGAACAGCCGCTTCCTCGTGGGTCATTCCCAAAATGAGCGGGCTATCGTTTCGATCCTTCAAACGAACCAATTCGCCTCCAACACTTTCATATCTGCCGGATTCCTGCCACAACGCAGCGGGAAGCACCACCGGGAAATGAACCTCCTGGCCGCCAATGGCATCCATTTCCTCACGGATGATTTGTTCAATTTTCCGGGTAATTCTGCGCAGCGGCATATAGGATGAAAATATTCCGTTGCCCACTTGTTTCATGTAACCGCCGCGCAGCATCAGAATATGACTGTCAATGACACAGTCGGAAGGTTTTTCTTTAAATCGGTTGCCTACCATTTTCTCAAGTTTCATTTCCAACACCTCTCCAGTTTCTCAAAAATAAAAAGCCCTAAACCGATAAACAATCAGTTTAGGGCGAACAATTCATGTCCGTGGTACCACCTAAATTTGGAATGTAAGTTCCACACTCACTGCACAAAACCACCTATTTTGTACATTTCTCTGTAATGGGAGAACCCAGTAAATTTCACTACCCCGGGTGAGGCGTTTCATTCACAGCTCAAAGATGGGTTCAGCATGCGCATATGAAAGGCTTTCACCAGCCGCCTTCTCTCTGAAATATCCGAAATGCTTACTATTTCCTGTCATCACTTTTTATTCGGTTGTGGGATCATTATAGTATACGCGGTTGTTCAAGTCAAGATTCAGTGATAAGCTCTTTTTAAATCTGAAACCGACCGGTCATCTGTTTCAATTCCTCTGCGGATTGCGCAAGGACATTGGCTTTATTGGTAATGGTATTCATCAGCTCACCCTGAACGCTTATTGCGACTACCGTTTCTTCTATTCCCGCAGAGTTTTCTTCGGAAATGGCTGCAATATTCTCTCCGGCCATATTCACTTTTTGCACATTGTGAGATATTTTCCCCAGGCCGGTTGAAACCTGATTCACCTTTTCAACCATTGAAGCCGTATCAGACTGGATACGATTGAAGATATCTCTGGTAATCTGAATAATTTCAGTACCCTCGTGGACATTTTCATACCCGCTCTCAAGTGATTGTGCGATCAATTTGGACTCTCCCTGTACTCCGATGACCATTTCAGTGATTTCCCGAACAGATTTGGCAACCTGCTCGGACAGTTTTCTTATTTCACCAGATACGACCGCGAAGCCTTTACCGGCTTCTCCTGCTCTGGCTGCTTCAATCGCCGCGTTTAATGCTAACAAATTGGTCTGGTTCGAAATATTGTTTATAATTTGAATAAGCTCCGATACATTGTCCAGCCTTTCATCAAACACTCTTACTTTTTGAACCGTGTTTTGGAAAAGTTCATGAATTTGCTGCATTGTTTCAACAGAGTTCTCCATTTTCCTTGTTCCTTCCCCGACAACCTGTATAATATCCGCTGAGGAATCCTGAAGGTCATCCTGATTCTGATTGGCTGTTTGAATTAATTCAGAAAGGTTTGAAATGGATCCGGCTATGTCTGTTGCGGAACTGGCCTGTTCTTGCGCGCCTGCTGACATTTGCAGCATTGTATCCGTGATATTTCCGATCCCGGTTTTTCCTTCGGTAACACCTCTTTTCATATCCGTGCTTTCTTGCTCCACCTTTTCGGAAGCTTCCTTAATCCCACGAATCATACTCTTTAGCTGCACCAGAGTTTTATCAATTGAGCCGGATAATTGAGCAACTTCGTCCCTGCCGTCAAATTTAGTTTCCTCTACGTTCAGATTCCCTTCGGATATCTGGTTTAGCACATTGACAACCTTATAAAGATTCTTGCTGATATTCCTGCTGATGATGAATACAATAGCAAATCCAAGTACCAGCGCGGAAATAATTGATATTATCAGGATAAAAATCGCATTCTGAACCTTCTGACTGGCTGAGCTTATGACCCGTTCCATTTCCAAATCCACTTCGGTTTTTAAGCGTTCAAATGTCAGTTCAGTTGGGTCTCTCAGGCCGGACACTTTCACAACCGCCATAATCGCTTCCTCTGAAGATTTTGATATGATTTCGTTGTTGAAGGTATCATCTACTTTTTGGTTGTTTTTTATGATAATGTCAAACATATGGAATTCATCATCGATAAGCAGTTCAGATTGCAGTTTATCCTGAAGTGCATTAAATTCATCCTGTAAAGCCCTATATTCATTGATCAGCCTTTCTCGGGGTAAGCTGATATAGTCAAGAATGATAAGCTCCTTTGACTTAAATATCGAACTCATTTGAGTCAGTTCGACAGCCCGGGTTGACGTAGCCTTCACTTCACCGATGGCATTTCTGATTTGATATAACGACATAGTGACAAAAGTAGATGCTATAATAACTAGTAATATGGTAACCAATAATGAGATATTATACTTTACACCAATTTTAACATTCTTCCAACTCAGACGAGACATATCAATTCTCCTCTCAAAATAAACTGCTTATTTCTAAGTATAAGAAAGCATTGTCTAACCAGCCGACCATTCAGATAATAAAGCTTATCTATGAATTGGTGTCGAAAAATTCGTAGCTTTGGGCAAAACCCTGTTTAAATGTAATGTTCGCTTTACGCTGTAACAATTGTAGTGTTCTTAAATGGCTATAAAACCATATTACCAACATTCACTGAATCTTAACAAGTTTTTATCCTGAGAGAAAATGTATTCGTATCAGAGATCGGGGTGGACATACCTTCCCTTAGAGACGGTTGCTTTTGTGAACTGAATTGCCTGAACAGGACAACGGTTTATACACGCCAAACACTGGGTGCAGTGCTTGCCCCAGGTAGGCCTTTGCTCTTTCCAGTTCCTGAAAAATAAAAAATCATAATTTATCTCTCCAAGTATAAACGTTTTAACAGGGCAGCGTGTTACAACCTCGTAAAGCTAATTCGGGTCCGAAAGCTCAGCTTTCATGAATGACAGTACCCTGTTGATCTGGTCCTCATCTTCGATGATGTCCGGCTGCCAGTTGTTGGCGCTGCCGGTATATACGTAGCAAGGGATGATGTTATAAGACTTACTGGCCACTTCTTCGTCAACAACTTCGATCGTGTACTGGTATATCATTGTTCTGTTCATAGGGGCATTATGACCACCATAACAGAAATTACCGAGAGAGTATGCGATATCTACTCCGTTATATTCTCCCAATGGCTGAAGTACATGCGGATGGGCACCGAGAAGAAGGTCAGCTCCCTCATCAATGTATTCCTTGGCCATCTGCACACACCAGTCTTCAACTATATATGATTTTTCAGTTCCACCATGATAATATACAATCTGGAAATCACTATGCTCTTGTGCTGCTTTCAGATACTGAAGCTTAGATCGTGCTTCTTCCAGGTTTCCGCCACCGCCCGTCATGCCACAGGTGGAAATACAGATTACAGCCAGCCG
>JAAYJG010000346.1 GCA_012523055.1 Ruminiclostridium sp.
ATCTGGATGAATTCTGCTACAGGTTCAACCGTAGGTTTTTTGGTTGTGAGTTATTTAACCGTGTTTTGTTTAGCTGTATCACCTCACAAAAAATTATGTATACTGAGTTAACGTCATAATCATTTAAGGGTATACTCTGATATATGTCCGCGCATCCGACAACATGGAACCCCATTCCGAAATCGGGGGCTGAAGCCCCAGTCCGACAAAACTCAATCCGGCAACTGTCAGAATAGCTGTGGCAATACCAAATGTCGCCTGCACCAGGATCGGAGCCAGGCAATTCGGCAGAATGTGTTTGATAATAATCTCAATATCACTTGTACCAATGGCGCGAGCTGCTTCTACAAATTCCTGCTCCTTGATTGACATGATCTCAGCCCTGACCAGGCGCGCGTAGCTTGGGACGGTAGAAATTCCTGTAGCAATCATAAGGTTGACAGCACTTGTTCCAAATGTTGCCACAATGGCGAGCGCCAAAAGAACAGACGGAATCGATAAAAGGATATCCATACATCTCATAATAACATTATCAATTCTTTTTCCATAAAAACCGGAGATGGAACCCAGTATACCACCAACCGCAAGCGCGACGCCAACCGCAATAAACCCTACGCTTAATGATATCCGAGTGCCATACAAAACACGGCTGAAAATATCACGGCCATACTGATCCGTACCAAACAGATGCTTCCAGGAAGGCTTCTGGAAGATGTTTGCAAGGTTTTGTTCGGAAAATGTATACGGAGCGATAGAACCCGCAAATATCGCAACCAGTGCTAAAAAAATTAATATATATAAGCTTAGGTAAGCGATTTTATTCTTTTTAAGCCGCTTCCACGTCTCTGCTGCTTGTCCGGTTTTTTCTTTCCTTCTTATTCTTTTTCCCGAGTCATAAACAATACCATTTTTTTCATCTTCAGCCATGGGAACACACCTCCTCCTGAACTTTTGTATTGCGCTCTCACTCTCGGATCAACAAAAGCATACGCTATATCGATAAACAGATTTGTGATGGCGACAACCATTGCTATACAAACAACACCTCCCAAAACGAGAGGGTAATCTCTGTTTGTAACCGCGTTAACCAGTAACCGACCCAATCCAGGAATTAAAAATATGGTTTCCGTAACAAATGCACCGCCCATTAACGCACCAAACTGAAGCCCGATTGTCGTCAGAATGGGCAGAACCGCGTTTTTAAGCGCATGTCCCACAACTATTTTTACCTCTTTCTGGCCTTTTGCCCGAACAGTCCTGATATAGTCCTGCCTGATGACCTCAAGCATGCTTGAACGGGTCATTCGGGCGCATATTGCCATCGGCTGCATACCTAGGGCAACAATGGGAAGTATCATCTGCTGCAATGTGGAAAAACCAGAAGACGGCAGCCATTTCAAGGTAACTGAAAACAGCAGGATCATCACAAGCGCCAGTGCAAATGCAGGAATTGACATCCCCACCATAGCAAATGACATAACAATATTGTCAAATATCGAATACTGCTTTACTGCAGCAATGATTCCCAACGGCACGCCTATGATTACTGCCAATAAAACTGAAAAGGCAGCGAGCTTCAATGTGTTTGGAAAATAGCTTTTGATCTGGTAACTCACGCTAATGCCGGTTCCGTAAGATTGGCCAAAATCAAAATGGAGAATAACATTTTTAAGCCAATTCAGATACTGGACAATAAACGGTTTATCCAGGCCAAGTTCAACCCTTTTCGCAGCTACCGCTTCAGCCGTAGCGCCTTCACCCAATGCTAATTGTGCGGGATCGCCAGGCGCTGCGGAGATGATCGTATATACAAATAATGAAACCAGAAGTAATGTTGGAATTAAAAATAAAATTCGTTTAATAATATATTTTCCCAACTCTAACTCACTTTCCCTTTGTAACGAGGTGACATTCCACACCTCTTGGTGATCCCTTTGAAACCCTGTGTTGAGATTGTGATATATTCTATAGTTACAACATACCGGATTTACATTCTTATTGCTCTTGTCGTACAAGCGGCCGATTTATTATTGATGATAACCATGATTACTTTTAAGTTGCCTTTTAAATGGGAACCTTGCTGATTCAGCATAAGCTGAATCAGCAAAGCATATACCCATCAGCTGTTAAACCTACTTCTTTTGTGTTTAAGCATGTACAGATGTTTCAGCTGTTACAGGCATTAGCATATGAAAACAGTTTTTTATTCTGCTTTAGCCTTCCACCATTGGTGCTGTCCAGTTGGGCTGAGACATGCAGAGATATCGATGCCATCTGATACACCCCAGCAGTCAACATAGTACAGAACCGGAATCCACCATTTTTCATTGTTTACTTGCAGCTGTATGTCCTTGTACAGTGCAGCTCTCTCGTCCTTATCGGTAGAAGATCTCGCTTTTTCAATCAACTCATCGATTGCATCATTATTCATCCAGACATAACCACCAGTAGCGCCATTACAGGAAGAATGAAATGTAGTCACAATCTGGGTATTTGCATCCGGTGTTGCACAATACCAGGTTCCTACGAAGATGTCATAACTCGTACCATTTGCGTAATAGGAACCGGACATAGTGGTCTTGTCACCAGTCACGATCTCACAGTTAATGCCAACCTGGTTGAGATATTCTTTAACCATCGTCCCAACGGCAGTAACATCCGTTCTGGTGTCAATAACCATTGTCAGGCTAAGCTCACCTTGTCCATAACCTGCTTCTGTCAGTAGTTTCTTCGCTTTTTCAACATTGTACTCATTTATTTCAAGTTCTTTAGCAATACTGAAGGTCACATTAGGATTTAAGATTGCGGTTGCGACATCAGCGTAGCCAAGATAAGCCGCATTCGTTATCGCGGTCGTATCCAATGCGCACGCGATTGCCTCTCTTACAGTCTGATTGGCAAGCTTTTCGGAATTGTAGTTCATGCCGACATAAATCAACCCGTAGGTCTCTGCTTTTACGATTTGATAATCATCGTCTTCCTCAAAGCGTAAAACATCTGTCGCCGCCAATGCTGCAGCGTTGATCTCTTTAGATTCAAGCTGATTAGCTCGAATGGTATCATCGCTGATTTCACTGAAAACGATGCTTTTATAATAGGGTGCTTCTCCATGATAATCTTTGTTTCGTTCAATGGTGACAGAGACGCCCTGCTCCCAGGATACAAACTTGAACGGGCCGGTACCTATCGGATGAAGCTGATAATCATTCCCTGCCTCCGTGACGGCTTTCTCATTGAGAATTCCAGTCTGAGGAGTGGTCAGGCCAGCGAGAAAAGCACCATTGGAAGCTTTAAGCACGATATTGAATTCGTAATCGCCAAGAACCTCAACATGATCGATATCACCAACCAGGTAATTCATCGATGTACCGATTCCGCGTTCCAGAGAAAACTTCACATCGCTCGCTTTCAGTTCCTCACCATTATGGAACATAATCCCCTTGGCAAGCTTGAAGTTATATGTGACACTGTCAGCCTGACTGTATTCTTTAACAATCGTGTTGGCAATAATGTTATTGCTTTTATCATAGGTAAGCAGTGTCTCATAAATACAGCCATAAATGTTGGAACTGTAGCGGTCGACGGTTGTTTTGGGATCCAAACCTCCAATTTTACTGGCGAGTGCTACTGCAAGGGTTTCGTCTGATACTGCAGAGTCGATATTCGCGGGAGTTGCAGTAGGTGCGGTATCGGTTCCTGTATTTGGTCCGGCGCATCCAACTATAGTTGAAACTGCCACAATCATAACAAGTACCAGTGCCAGGATGGAATAGCGATTCTTGTTTACCTTTTTCATAACTACCTCCTATAATGTTTTATTTGCAACAAATCATAATTGATTTGATGGCCAGATGAATATGTGGTTTCCGATGATAAAAAATCCAACGGAATTTCAATGATAAGTGTCTTAACTATCCATCATAATGTTTAAAATCTCACGATCAGTCTCACGCATGCCATAACGAGCCAAACGCGCAACCGCAGCAATAGTGGCTTCCACATCAACTTTGACGATCCCATCCCCTCCGCAGAATTGCTGACCGTTGTGATACATATCCAATCCAATCAAACCAGCTTCAATACCCATAACGATTTTTGAAGCGCAGGAAGCTTTCGCACCATCGCATATGACACCGGAGGCGACCGCCAGGCCGTTTACCAAAGTATGAGTGATTGCATCCAATGTACCAACCTCGAGGTAGGCAATACCGCATATGGAAGCTATGCCTGCATTTATTGCTCCACAATATGCAGACAGACATCCAATTCCAAATCTCTGATGAATGGAAAGAAGATTTGCCAGAGAAAGCGCACGGTATATCTTGTCTTCTTCAATATTCTTGTCCCGTGCATATACTACGATGGGTGTACATACGGCTATTCCTTGATTCCCACTGCCGGAATTGATGATCACAGGCATTTCACAGCCGTTCATTCTGGCATCACTGCCGGCAGCAGCCATAGCTTTAATCCGGTTGCGGAGGGATTTTCTGTCCAAATTAAGAATGACAGAACCTATATTGGCTCCATAATCACCCTTTAGCCCTTCCTCCGCAATCGCCATATTATAGGAAATTTGCATATTGAGCAATTGTCTTACTTCATCCGGATCTACCGAATTAGCAAAGTCAAAAATCAGTTCGGTTGATAGAAAGGAACGGTCAAGATAATCCTCATTATCAACGGTGTTGATATCTATAGATCTAATAATGGTATCATTTCGTGTTATCAATACTACATTCGTATGGAAATGCGCGATTCTTATAACAGCACTGTCCTCACCTTTCGATACTTCAACAATGATATCAAATGGTAAAGATGATTTTGACAATTCTATAGAAATTTCTGCAGAGTGAATATACTCTCGAATTCTTGCCCGTTCATCCTCAGTCACCGAACTAAGCACTTCCAGCTTTTTCTCGGAGCATCCGGCAATAATTCCAGCTGCTGCTGCAGCACGTAAGCCTTTCATGTTACCTGAGTTAGGTACTACTACGCTTTTAACATTTTTAAATATATTCCCGCTGCAGGTTATAATCACGTGATTCGGAATCTGCCCCAGTGTTTCCTTTGCCAGGGCAGCAGCATATGCTACCGCAATGGGTTCTGTGCATCCGAACGCGGGAAGCAGTTCTTCATTCAAGATACGTATGCAATTGGAATATTCTTTGTCCGTGCTTTTCATGTCAATTCTCAGTCCTCTTGCTACTACCTGCTCTGTTTGTCAGAAGTCATGTTACTGGAAGTAACTCTGAATCACTGCAATAAAGATTGTCATCCTCATAAAACGCCTGTATCATCGATTGAGCGCAACCCAGCGACTCAAGCGTAATTAAATCCCTTTTGTCATATACGATTTCAAAAGTTCCGCCTCGAATGGTATATACAAAGTCATTTTGAATAGACTGCCGGAGCATTGAATCAAACAAGTCATCCGCATTGGAGAAATTACCTTGAAAAACGACAGTGCCAGGATCACAAACTAAAAATATATTTCTTATCAAATGACCCATCAGCCTGGCGAGTCTTTGAACTTCCCCGGCGCAGAGCGCATCACCGCGTTTACTCCCGTTAAACAGTTTTTCAAAGGTTATATCTTTCACAGGAATTTCAGCAAGACATGAGTTTTGATAAGATTCAATTTGCTCAGATATGCGTTTTCGTACCTTTTTAATACTGATAAGGTTCTCAGCACATCCATAGCTTCCACAAGTACAGGGTTCCGTGTCATGAACATCCAGTACCATATGTCCTACTTCAATCATCATCATGGCTGAATCATCCTGTAATTGTCCGTCAACAAAAAAGCATCCGACTATCGCCCTGTCAATATAAAGTGAGAAAACACGGCTATTTTGATTTGTTTTCGGATAATCAAATAAAACTGTACGGCCAGCCATTCGACCAACATTCTCGACGACAATTTTGGGAACATTCGGATATATTTTGCGTAGGATATCATATAGTGGTAACCCCACCTGGATGTTTGAAAAATACATACTACGATGTAATGAATGGTTCTTCTGCTCAACAAGTCCACCCATTGCCAAAGCTACCCCGTACAAAACCTTTTTAGCTTCGGGATTTCTGGCCAGAAGCTTCTCGCTGCCAGTTCTCAGCGCTTCAACGAACTCCTCACTTGTCAAAGATTTGGTAATCGTTATGGAAAGGGTGTCCAGCGTATTCCTGAACATATCCATAAGGTTGAACACAAGCGCATCTGTACGGTGTAGAATAACAACATACTTATGCGGAGGACGCAATGCATATAACTCAGGCTTCTTGCCTCCTGTTTCAGTGGAATTTCCCTTTCCCATTGGTATCATAATGCCTTTTTCCAAGAAATAATTCAATGCCTTCATAACCGACTGTCGACTTAGCATAATGTCAGATGCTATATCGGCAACAGAAAATGTGTCGCGTTCTCTTGCAGCCTTAAGCACAATCTTGCGATTAAAATTTCGTATTGTTCTTGGCATTGCTCCATAGGTTTCATTTTGAACATTGCTATCCATTATGTACCTCGAATATGTATTCAGTAATTTAGTTATTTAACTTTGTTATCTAATATTGTATCTTAATTATTTATACTTGTCAACCCACTTTTTTATTACGGATTTTAAGAATCTCAGGAACCTCTTAATACATACCATATATTGTCATATTATAACTATCACTGCAGAAGCACGGATATTTCTCATAGATATCAGATCATCGGGTTAGTGAAGCATACACACTGCCTTGATGAGGTGGAGAGCTTTCCTGTTATTCGTTGTCGATGCTATTACTGGTCGGACATGCTCTGAGTATTATTCTGTTCAAAACGGCAACCAAACGAAAATGAGCCCCCATCCCACTTTTAGCGGTGGGATGAGGGCTCATCGTTACTTCGCTGAAAAAATCAGAGATTTTTAATATAACACCTTCTGCGTCTGTGCTGCCGGTTCTTAAAGAATCGCCACATGGAATGAACCGCATGATTATCCTCGAGCTGTGGTGACGCAATCGCTTTTTTCACACCATTTTTAAATGCAGTTTCCAGGCAATAGCACAGCATGGCCGCCGGTAAACCGGCCTTTCTGTATTCATCCCTGACGGCAACCAGATAACAATCCAGGGTATCGTTGTGTTTGATGGCATTGAGCACTTTCAGGAATCCAAAGGGAAACAGCCTTCCCCCTATCTTTTTCACCGCCTGGGACAATGACGGCATATTGATCCCAAATCCTGCCAGACGACCGCTTTTCTCGACGATTAAGGCAATATATCCGGGATGTACGAAGGAAAAATATTGCTCAATGTACACCTCCACCTGTTTATCGGTTAAGGGTACAACCCCGTACAGGTCTTCATAGGCAATGTTGATGATCTCAAATATTTCTTTGAAATAAGGGGCTATTTCCTTTTTGTTCTTCAGTTTAAGAATGGACAAATCATGCTGATTTAAAGAGCGCTGGCCCACCTTGTTCAGCCGCTCAACCTGATCGAGGTCGGGAATGATCACTTCAAACTCCACCCAGTCAATGTCCTTCATATACCCCAGTTTTTCAAGATGCTCTTTATAATATGGGTGGTGGTAATTGGTGATGATGGTTCCCATTTCTTCAAAGCCTTCCACAAGAAGGCCTTCCTTGTCCAAATCACAAAAGCCCAGGGGGCCGTGGACTGCCTCCATGCCGTTCCCTCTTGCCCACTCTTCGACGGTTTGAAGGAGCGCGCGGGAAACCTGCCGGTCATCAATAAAATCGATCCAGCCGAAACGGGCCTGTTTTTTGCCCCATTTCTTCACATAAGCATGGTTTTGAATGCCCGCAATTCTTCCGGCCAGCTTTCCATCCTTGTAGCATAGCCAATACCTGGCATCACAATACTCGAAGGCCGGGTTCTTTTTGCTGCTTAATGTGTTGTATTCATCCATGATAAGCGGTGGAATCCAGTTTGGATTGTCTTTATAAAGGCTGAAAGGAAAATAGATAAAATCTTTTAACTGTTTTCGTGTTTTAACTTCAATTATTTCTATCATTGATACTCCTCCACGAAAAAAGAAAAAATCACAAGCTGTCCGTGTCTTTATCATTATAACATATTTCGCAAAGGTACCAATACATAATTTCTCTCCCCTACTTCCTGCTTTTCACATTCAGCCAAAGTACCATGGCAAAAATGATAAGCCCTGCCCCTATTCCCATGAAATCAACAAAGATGTCAAACAAATTGCTGTTTCTGCCGGAAAAGGATTGAATGAAGATTTCGTCAATCAGGGACACAAAACCCGCGGTGATAGCACTGAATAAAAAGGCATAGCCCTGCTTTTTTACAGTGTTTAAAAATCCGATGGATAAGAGGATGGTCAGAACCAGGTATTCCATAAAATGTGCAAGTTTGCGGAGTATAAGATTAATTGTGCTGACTGAATTGCCATCCTCCCCAAGCCTGTGAAGCACCTTTGTAATGATGGAAGCAAGCTTTATTGAGGGTACATTCGATGACGAACTGTCAAAAAATGATAAACCTAGTATTAAAATCACCATAATGAGAATTAAAATAAACGGTAAGTATTTTTTCATAAAACACCTTTGTTCTCAAAAAAATCCCGTCATCACGATATGTTGTAATAACGACATGTCGTGTGATGCGTTAGATATATCTTCCGAATCTTTTCGGTTAAAGCTATTATATCATGGAAAAAGAGGTTCGTCCCGAAAAAAAAACATACCGGAAAATTTCCTGAAAAGAAACCGGTATGCTCAAAGAATATATCAAACCAAGCAGGAAGATCAAGTTTACAGACTGGTAATTTAAACTGCTCACCGAAGGTATATGATAATAGCATATGTAATGAAATCATCAGAATTATTTTCTGTTGTGAAATAAAAAAAACCTGTGTTTCAAAAAGTTTGGTGACCATACTAATTCAGGATTCTGTTATAAATCAGATAAAACCCTTTCAATCGAATGAGATCCTTCAAGCCTTTCAGGCCATTAAAGGTAATCCTGGTTATCCTCTTTTCCAAAGCCTTGATCTCCGGTAACTCCAGGAAATCCAGTGAACGGAACTGCTTAAAATATAAATAGAACAAAAGGGAGAACTTTTCACGGAAAACACAATTTTCAAATGCTTTCGCAAACCTTTCAGGAAGTTTCTGCTTGCGTATCGTTTCCAATAGAATATCAAGTGCTTTGGCTGTTCCTTTCATTCGGTTTTGGTTGATGATATAAATCGAGTTTTTGCTTCCGAGCACATAATGATATATATTCCTGTTAATATGAACTGCGTTTGTGCAATAGCACAGATACTGATACAAAAAAAGATCGTCCTCGGTGTGCGTAAGGGATGTGTTGAAGCTGAGTGAAAATTCCTGAATGATACTTCGCTTATACAAACCTGTAGAAGCAAAAATTCGTATTTCTCGTGTGCAGATTCGCTTAAATAACTTCTTGATATCCTTAAACACGTGGGAGCTATAAGGAAAACTCCAATCCCGGATCACTGTTCCGTCCTTCCATTGAGGAATGTGGTTGCCAAATGCGAAGTCATATCCCTGGGAAACCACCTGATATAAGACATCCAGGGTATCCGGGTTCAGATAATCATCAGCATCCGCAAAAAAGATGTATTGACCTTTTGCGGCGTATAGAGCCCTGTTTCTGGCCTGGCTGACCCCCTGATTGTCCTGATCGAACAGCAAAAAGGGAAAAGAGCTCTCTTTGGCCAGTTGATTCAATACATCAAGGGTATTATCTGTTGATCCGTCATTTACGACAATCCATTCAAATTGCTGGAAGGTTTGCGAGCAGATGGTTTCATACAGGAGCGGCAGCGTATCCGCCGCATTATAAGCCGGCGTTAAAATTGAGATAATGATATCATTATTCATTGGTATTCCTTTCATTTTTACACCAGGGACAGGTTCCAGTGTAAATAAATTTATTTTTACTAATGGGACAGGTTCTGGTGACCCCACCCTCCGTTTTAGTTTGACCAAGGTACCTGTCCCTTCTGGTTCAATTTGAATAAAGGACCCGGGCCCCCTCCCTCTGCCTTCCCTTCTGGCTTAAACTGCAGGAAGTAGAGTGGTAATAAATAAAGAATGCCAAAGACTGCACATTTTGTAACAAGATCCATAAGACCGCTTTCAAACAAGGTTATATTTCTGATAAGAAGTCCCACAATTGTGGCTGGAGCACAGCAAAGGAGCATGCGCGGAAGGATTGCCCCATAGAACTTCAGCACATTAAAGCCTATAACCTTGTAATAGACAAAGTTGATGGCCACAAAGTCTCCGACAAACAGCATGATTCCTGTTCCCAGAGCAGCGCCGACAGCACCGATGCGATTGACAAGAAAAACACTGAGAACCAGGTTCAGCACAGCGGAAACCAACAGAATCCAAACCCTTAACCGGTGCTTGTTCATGGCAAAAAGCATGTTCACATGGGTGCTTTGAATTAAAACAATCCCCAGTGGGACGATGATCACCATCGCAAACATATACGCGTTTTCAAAGCCAAGCCCATCCAGCCAGACATTCAGAAATTGCTTGCCAAACAGCCAGAACCCAAGGATGATGGGAATAATGATCATGGATTGCAAATGGCTGGTTTTATGCAGAAAGTCGTTGATTTTGCTTTCTCTGTCACGCTCATTGGTGAGCATAGACAACGTGGGCAGTGTTACCCCGGATATGACAGTGGCAAATTCCTTGAAATGCTGTATGATTGTCTGCCCCGCATTATATTCCGCCACCGTATCGGTGGTGGTCATAATCCCCAGCAGCACATTGTCCGTTCTCCAGTAAAAATAATCAATGATCTGTGTGATAAAGGTGAACATGGTGAACAGAAATATTTCTCCAAGCAGCTGCTTATCCTTAAAGTGGAAATCAAACCTCAGCTTCAGCTTGATTCGTGAATACAGGAAATTAAACAGATTTATCGACTGATTTAGGGCTACGTCTACCACAGCCAGCGCAAATATCCCAAAGCCAACCCTAAAAAGAACGTATATCAACGCAAAGCGCAGCACGGTACGGATGATAAGAGTTGTGTTGAATGCGGAAAATTGATTGTGCCCCTTCATATACGAGTAAAAGGCCGTAAAAGGAAGCGTTATGATCGCATCCAGCGAATAAATAATAAACAGCGTTTTGGCTGTTGCGACCTGACTTGCTTCAAACGCAAAGATGAATTCCAGTCTCAAGTACAAAAAAACCGCAGATACAAGGGCAATCAGGCCAATTGCGCAATTAAACAGGAAAGCCATCGAAACGATCTGATGCTCTGCCTTAGTGTCAATGCCTGAATACTTCGCGATATACCGCACGATTGTATTGCCAAGCCCCAGTTGTAAAAGCGCTGAATAGGATGTAACCGTTAAAACGATTGTCAGAACCCCATAACCAGATTTTCCGATAACCCGAATGATCAAGGGGACTGTAATAAAGCCAATCACAACCGATGTGATGATACGGATGAGCGAAATAAGTGCTTCTTTTTTGATATTAATCTTCTTAGACAAAATAACCCTCCTGCGTTTTATTTCAATATAACGAGGCCCAGATGGGCCCCCGCCCCGTCTTAACGTATTTTCAGCCAAGGGCTGAAAACCTGAAAAAATCTGTATTTACACTGGAACCTGTCCCCTGTGTAAATG
>JAAYJG010000042.1 GCA_012523055.1 Ruminiclostridium sp.
GTCAACTTCCAAATCGAAACCGTGCAGAATAATGACTTTAGCAATCCTGTCCTCAGTTATGGGGGCTCGTCCGGGTGTAATATGTTCGCGAGGGAGGGGTATGTCCATGCAAAAACCGACAATAACAGCATCACCTTCACCCTGCAGGACGGAGACATTGTATTCTATGACACCGATAAACGCTCCAGTGATGATTACCGAACCGGTGGAACCCATTAGATTTACATAGGGTAGATTTACAGAGGGGACAGGTTCCTATGTAAATCTACCAGAGATGGGGGAAAGGTCGCAAGGCACTTGATCTATATTGATGAAAAACATACAATAATACTAAATGATTTCACTACAGAAACCCTTTGCGGGAGAATAAACATGTACGATATTACAGAAAACCACTTATTTCATAATTCCGAATCTAAGGCTTTTTTGCTTGAAATACGATGATTTTAGGTGAATGCAGTGAAATCTTGAAACGGATTCTTCGGAAAATTTCTTCAGGAGGAATTGAATATGGCACTACAGGAAAAAATCGAACTGGCCAGACGCGAGTTGCTGGATCTGTCCCTGCGAAATCCGCTGTTAAATTACAGAACCCTGAAAAAAAAGGGGTTGGACATTACCGATGAAAAGTCTCTGGAAATATACAGGCTTCTTGTAGAAGAAGGCAAATCCATGGCATTTCTCAGTGAAGAGAGCCAGGTTCAAATGCCAGGCAAGAAGAAAAACAATGTATCTGCAGATAAGGTAAACAATGCATCCAAGTTAAAAATCAACGCGGACCTTACGTCGGAATCGGGGAGTACTGCACATTCAACTGAAGAAAACTGGATGAACCATGGTGTACTGATAGAAAACGAAGAACCTTCAGGAAACGCTGCGCAAACAGACCCTCAGGTGCCTGACGGGTATCCAGTGTTACAGATAGACCAGGTTCCCAGTTCAGAAGAAAAACCTCAAAACCAAGCTGATGCTGCCCAAACCACTCAACCCATCGGTATTGCAAGTAACGAAAATATCGACAAGAATACAGATATTGCTTCCCAATCAACTTCAAACGTTGATTCTATAAGCAACGAGCAAAACAACGCCAATGCAGCCATTGATACCCAAATTGCTGCACCTATCGATACTGCCACCAGTGAAAATACCGACCGGAATACATTCATCAATGCTCAGTCCGCTACACCTATCGATATTGCAACCAGTGAAAATATCAGCCAGAATGCAGCCATCGATGCCCAAACCGCACAATACCTCGAGCTGCTAAACAAAACCTACAGCGATTTAAAAATTCAAACACGATATAACGAGAAAGACCTTCAGGACAGGCTTTTGAACACACACCTCACAGCAAAAACCTTCATCGAGGAACGGGGTGTCAACACGCTGTTTCTGGCATTGGGGATGCTGATATGGGAAGAAAAAACCAACCCGGGGAAGCAATATCGTGCGCCGCTGGTATTGGTACCGGTAACACTTTCCCGCTCCAACGCGCGGGAGCGATTCCTGCTGACATACTCCGAAGAGGATATCCAGCTGAATGTTTCACTGGCCGCAAAGCTGATGTCCGATCATCACATCACATTGAACACTGATACCGAAGATCTGGATTTATCCGAATATTACAAGCATGTCCGCGAAGCGGTGGTCAGCCAGGAAACCTGGCGTGTCGCCGAGGATGAAATGGCCATGGGCTTTTTCTCCTTTGGAAAATATATGATGTACCTGGATCTGGATTCCACCCGCTGGCCTACCGATTCACAGTTTTTCAACAATGAGATTCTACAGTCGCTTTTGGAAACGGGTTTCCATGAAAAAGAAAGTGAAATAACCGACACGGCCTATATCGATCCATACCTGATGCCCCAAAGCACATACCAGGTTGTGGATGCCGACAGCTCCCAAACCCTGGCCATTTTAGACATCAACGCAGGCCGGAATCTGGTGATACAGGGGCCTCCGGGCACCGGAAAATCCCAGACCATCACCAACATTATCGCCGAGTCGGTAGCCCGAGGCAAAAAGGTTCTTTTTGTATCTGAAAAACTAGCCGCCCTCGAGGTGGTAAAAAGAAGGCTTACTAACGTTGGTCTGGGTGATGTATGTCTGGAACTGCACAGCCAGAAAGCAAACAAAAAGCAGCTTCTGGCTGAATTGCAGACAACGATGGAACTGGGTGTTCCAAAGCTCAATGAAATGGAAAGCAAATTCAATGAATATATCAAGCTGCGAGGTGAGCTGACCGGTTACTGTATCAATGTGAACGAGCCGGTTCCGCCTTCCGGGCTATCGCCCATCAACCTTTACGGCAAGCTGATAAGGCTGGTAAAACAGATTGAAAAAATCGGTCTGCAGCTGCCAACCATAAAAATACTAGGCATCGAAACACTGAATGATATTGATTACGAATCAAAGGCATTGAAAGTAAAAGAACTGCAGAAGCATATCCAGAAGATGGGGGTTCCAAATAAGCATCCCTGGTACGGCTCATCCTTGAACATCATTTTACCGGCTAAAAAAGAAGCCGTACAGGCAAAGGTCAACCTGTGCCTGTCCAGCCTGGAAAACTTTCTGTTTGTTCTGGAAGAGGTTCGTGCGTTGCTTCATATTCAGGCCGACAAAACCGCCGACGTACAAAAAGCTGTTGCTACCCTGGAGCTTTTACTGAACAAGCCTGACATTGCCGGGTTCATCACCACAAGCCCGCGCTGGCTGCAGGAAGCGCAGGACATCACCAGGCTTGTTTCCGATGGAATCCGCATGAAGGAAATCTTTGCACGCAATCAAAGCATCATCATGGACGAAATATATGGGCAAAACGTACTGCAACCCAGGCAAGCTTTAGCGGCAAATCAGGGAAAATTCCTGAAATTCCTGTCAGCCGAATTCAACAAGGCATCCAAGTTTGTGGACGGGTATCTGAAAACACCGCAAAAGCTTGGTATTGACAAGAAGGTTGCTCTCCTGGATGAAGTGCTGGAATTCAATCGTTTAAGGCAAAGTATAGACAATTCACTTCCAAGGTTCCAGGAATTGTTCCCTGGCCACGCCAGGGGAAACTGGGACACCGATTGGGCTTTTCTAAAGCGTGCGGTCGATTTTATCCTCGCGCTGCACCAGGGAATTCAAAGTGGTCAATATATTCAGGAAATCATGCCAATCATTAATGACACCACACTGATAGCGCAGGCAATGAAGCTGTTACCCGCGTTGAAGGACAGCCTTGCTCAGTTTACCGAAGCCTGCAAGCAGTTGAATCTTGAAGCCGCCATGAAGCCCGGGATGGGTACGAACGAGCAAACAGACGAGTTCCCTATCATTCAGGAGAAATTGGAACAGTGGAGGGATGGCATCGAATCCATCTTTGACATAGGCACCTTCAACCAATATGCCGAAGAACTGACCAGAATCGGTCTTAAAGAGCTTTTAGAACTGTCCGAGGTTTGGAGACAAGCGGGGGTTTACCTTTCGGACGTGTTTGAAAATGAGCGCTGCCAGGCCCTTCTTACCAAGGCTTACAGTGAACGACCGGGGCTCACCCGTTTTGACAGCACGCAGCATCGGCAAAAAATTGAACGGTTCAACGAATTGGATACATTGTTTATGAATAACAATATCCCAAGGCTTTTGTATGAGCATTGGGAAAACAAACCAAAGGCCGGGCAGGGTCAACAGGGACAGATGGGTGTTCTGCTGCGGGAATTTCAGAAAAAGTCCAGGCATTTACCCATTCGCAAGCTGATGACCAAAGCAGGCAATGTGATTCAGGCCTTAAAGCCCGTGATGATGATGAGCCCGTTATCCATAGCCAATTTCATCGAACCAGGTCAGCTTAGCTTTGACATGGTGGTTTTTGATGAAGCCAGCCAGGTGAGGCCGGTAGAGGCATTTGGCGCGCTGATGCGCTCCAAACAGGCCATTGTCGTGGGTGACAGCCAGCAGATGCCCCCCACAAGCTTCTTTGACAAAGCTATCGATGCGTCGGATATCGAAGAAGATGAAGACTATATCGGCGATGTGGAGAGCATTCTGGGGCTGTTCCTGGCCCAGAACGCGCCTCAGCGCATGCTGCGCTGGCATTACCGCAGCCGCCATGAATCGCTGATTTCTGTTTCCAACAAGGAGTTCTATAATAACAAGCTGGTTGTGTTCCCATCCAGCACCTATTCCACCGAAAACATGGGCCTGGTGTTCCACTATTTGAAGGACACGGTTTATGATCGCGGGAATTCCCAAACGAACCCGGAGGAGGCCGGAATTGTTGCAGAACACGTGATGCGCCATGCTAAGGAGCATCCCGAGCTGACGCTGGGTGTGGCTGCTTTCAGCATGCAGCAGATGCAAGCCATCATCGACCAGCTTGAAATTAAACGAAGGCTGGATCCTTCCTGCGAAAGCTTCTTCCAAAACCACAAGGAAGAGCCGTTCTTCGTCAAGAACCTGGAAAATGTACAGGGTGACGAGAGGGATATTATCTATATCAGCATCGGCTATGGCCGCGACAAGGACGGCATGCTGCCAATGAGCTTCGGGCCTTTAAACCGTGACGGGGGAGAGCGCAGGCTGAATGTTCTGATCACCCGCGCCAGGCAGAAATGCGAGGTGTTCTCCAATATCACCGGGAATGACATCGACTTAACCCGTACCGCGTCCCGGGGCGTTGCGTGCCTGAAAGCCTTCCTGACATTTGCGCAGCAGGGGACTTTCGATACACCTAGGGAAACCAGCCGTGAGGCCGATTCCGAATTCGAGCTTCAAATTTATGACATGCTGGTTGAAAAGGGGTATACGGTTCACCAGCAGGTGGGGTGTGCGGACTTTTATATTGATTTGGCCATTGTTCACCCGGACAATGCAGGAAGATACCTGTTGGGGATAGAATGCGACGGGGCTTCCTATCACAGTGCCCGCTCGGCCAGGGACAGAGACCGGCTGCGGCAGAACGCGCTCGAGCGCAAAGGCTGGAACATTTATCGTATTTGGAGCACCGATTGGTTCAGAAGCCCAAATACGGAAATGGAAAAACTGGAACAGTATATACAAAACCTGTTACAGGGTACTGAACCGGTGAAGGAAGCACAGAAAAAAGAACAGACCCAGGTGGTGGTTGAGCGTGTGAATGTGACAGTATCGGAAGATTTGGGATCTAATGAGGCCGAACCCTATACGCTGTATCAGGGAAGAGAAATAAATGATGAACAAATTTATCAGCCGGCTTTTCTTGCCAGGCTGACATATGACATCCTATGTGTGGAAAGCCCAATGCACAGGGATGAGCTGGTTCGTCGGGTATTGGGGCTGACAGGACTGACCCGGGCCGGGACGAAAATCCAGAGCGCCTTTGATGTCGCTATCGGCCACAGTGTCAGAAGAGGAATTGTTGAACAAAGGGGAGATTTCCTGTACTGCAAGGGCTATGACGTCAGGCTGCGATCCAGAAGCGGGCTTCCGGCAGTCAGCCGTAAGCTGGAGTATGTTTCACCGGAAGAAATTGCACTGGCGATTAAAACGGTGATCAAAACAAGCTTTGGCATGCAGCAGAATGAAATACCCATCAACGCCGCAAAAGCCCTTGGCTTTTCAAGAGCCACCGAAGACATGACCGCAAGGGTAACAGACCTGCTGCAGCAAATGGAGCAAGCCGAAGAAATTAAAAAACAAGGCGACACCTACACCATAGATTTACAGCGGGGACAGGTTCCTCTGTAAATCGTTATGGCTACCCTCAGATACCTTTAGAATAAGCTGTTTATACAAACCAGATACCATGATAATTATTAACCCTTAATCCGGGATCATTTGATAAGGGCATAGCATGGGCTTGTAATACATACGTTAAAGTTTATTGGAATGGTAGCTCTCTGGGTTTGACAAAAATGGTTCACAATTTTCAACCCTTTTTACCCAAACAACCAGGAAAGGATGTTTTCTATGTGCGGAAGGTTTTACGTTCCTGAAAAAGAAATGGACGAATTTGCTAAGCTTGTTGCCGAGGTAGAACAGCATTTGTTAAAAAAATATGGCGAAATTTACCCAGGAGACACAGTACCGATTATCACTCCCGGTAAAGACAACCGGGAAGTACACGCTGTGAAATGGGGTTTTCCTCAATGGAAGGGAAACGGGTTAATCATCAATGCCAGAAGCGAAACCGCTCCAACTAAGCCCATGTTTCAGGCACCTTTCAAAAAAAGGAGGTGCATTATCCCCGCAACCGGATTTTACGAATGGAAAAAAGATGTAGAAGGTGAGAGAACAACAAAAATCAAACACTGGATCTCTATTAACAACAAATTGTTTTATATGGCTGGGCTTTATTGGTTTTTCAAGGACAAACAGGACGAAAGCATTCTATGTCCAGCCTTTACGATTCTAACCACTGTAGCAAATACAAAGATGCAAGCTATCCATAACCGTATGCCTGTTATTATTTCTGAGGAAAATATTCAAAAATGGCTGTTTGCCGCTGATATCAATGATGTTCTTCCAATGCTGACACCTCCCGAAGACGATGAAACCCACATTAAAGAAATCGCATGACCTTAGGAAGAATCTAAGTGAAAAAGGAGTGGTATAGTTGCCCAGGCAAGCACGAACCAAAAGCCAAACAGGTATCTATCACATCATGCTTCGTGGAATTAACAAACAAGATATTTTTCAGGAAGACAAAGACCGACTCAAATTCCTGAACACATTGGAACGATACAAGCAAGTAAGCAGGTATCAACTATATGGATATTGTCTAATGACGAATCATATTCATTTGCTGTTGAAAGAAGATGTTGAGCCTGTTTCAGATGCAGTAAAAAGAATATCCAGCTGCTACGTATATTGGTACAACCAAAAATACAACAGAACAGGGCATTTGTTTCAGGAGCGTTTCAAGAGTGAAGCTGTGAATGATGAGTCATATTTGCTTACCGTGCTAAGGTATATACACCAGAATCCTCTTAAAGCCGGTTTATGTAAAGAATTATCAGAATACAAATGGAGCAGTTACAACGATTATCTTAGAAAACCTGAATTGACGGACACAGCATTTATTAGAAGGATTTTCTCAGAAAGCGCAGAACAGGCGATAAAAGCATATCGTGAGTTTATGAAAGAAGAGCAGGATGACAAATTCCTGGAAGAATCAGAGAAAAAGAAACTTCCAGATGAGATGATTGAAAAGATTATCGCACAATTTGGGTTAAAAACGAGTAAGGAACTGATGTTGCTTGAAAAAAGCAAACAGACGGAGATACTCAAAAAAATAAAAATGCTGGAAGGAGTTACAACAGGCCAGTTATCAAGGATAACTGGCATATCAAGGTATTATATTAACCAACTATAATGAGGGAAGATTTACAATGGAACCTAAGCCCCGCCCAGTGTTAAGAGATGATTTACAACCGAACCATTGCCCACCCAGTGAGAGATGATTTACAACGGAACCTTGGTCCAGCCCAGTGTAATTGTGTCCCCAGTTGAAAATTTACACTGGAACCTGTCCCCAGTGTAAATCAGTAGTTTTCGCAACGAACTTCGAAGTAGGCCTGGGGGTGCCTGCATACAGGGCATACCTTTGGTGCGGAGGTGCCGATGTGGATATGACCACACTTTCTGCAAACCCATGCCACCTGTTCTTCCTTCGCAAAAACCGAACCGTCCTGAATGGTTTGCAGAAGCTTATTAAAACGCTTTTCATGTTCCTTTTCTATTTTGGCCACATTATCGAACATCAGGGCAAGTTCCTTAAAGCCCTCTTCACGGGCGGTTTGCGCAAAGCCGCTGTACATTTCGGTCCATTCGTAATGCTCGCCCGCGGCGGCATCTTTCAGGTTTTCCGGCGTTTCCGCAATGTCATGAAGATATTTGAACCATATTTTTGCATGTTGACGCTCATTCTCGGCGGTTTCTTCAAAAAAGTCTGCAATTCGCTCATATCCATCTTTTCTGGCCTGATTTGCATAAAAAGCGTACTTGTTTCTGGCCATCGACTCGCCGGCAAAGGCGGTTTTCAAATTATCTTCAGTTTTTGTACCCTTGATAATCATTCATACACCCCTTACTTTCATTTGGTCAAGAGAGGATGATACAGAGGAAAGGCCGTTCATGCTGCGTTTTTGACTATTTGGGAATGTTCCAGTACATTCCGCATTGATGGGTTGCTTTGTAGAATACTTTATTCTATCTTAATATTAACACATACAAAGAATATATACCACATTTCAGGCAAAAAGAAACGACGTTGCTCGAACATTCAGTTACTGTTCACAGGTAAGCAGGCGCAGCCTGCTGAACGAAGTGAAAGAGCTCACATTACTCCTGACCAGATCCTTCGCTGCGCTCAGGATGACATCGCTGCACTCAGGATGACATCGCTGCGGTCAGGATGACTTCGCTACGCTCAGGATGACTTCGCTACGCTCAGGATGACTTCGCTACGCTCAGGATGACATCGCTGCGCTCAGGATGACATCGCTACGCTCAGGATGACATCGCTACGCTCAGGATGACTTCGCTACGCTCAGGATGACATCGCTGCGCTCAGGATGACTTCGCTACGCTCAGGATGACTTTGCTGCATTCAGAATAAAACACATACCTGTGTGGAAACTTATGAACTGATTAATGGGAGGTGTAAACAATAACAACATTCATCCAAAGTAAAGCTGCAGTCTTAGCGATTAAAAAATGGTGGAACCTGGAACAAAATGCAACGGATCAGCGGGCATTTTGGTTAAACGTACATCAAACGCAGGCTCCACGTACTTTAGCGACCAAAAAAACCTGACTTGCAACGGGTTTTGTATAGTCAATCAAAACTTGTGAAAAATAGAACTGATGGATGGTCGATAAAGGTGATCCATGAATGAACAAAAAATCTGCCAAGCAATCAGCCTTTCGGCAGCATGGTCAGGGAAACACTTTCATACAGCTGATTCCCGGGGAGAACAAAATGCATATTACAGGAATGATGGAAAATGTCCATACCCAGGAAGTACTGGAAGCTTTGAAAGCATTTTTCAGCGTTGAAAACAAAAAAGTGAGCATAACGGAGGTTGAAAGCCGTCTGAAAAACAGAGGAAACTGGCAGGACTATTGTGCTGCGCTCAGCCAGGCAGGTACAGATGTCCTGATCATTCGAATCAGGGAAGAGCAGCTGAAGGAAGCTTTAGAGAGCCTGACCATGGACGCTGTCATTGTGAATGATTATCAGCAATGGCAGATGATGAATACCATCATTTCACAAAATCAGATAAATTCCTTTAAAGATTTGGTGGTAATTTTAAATAGTGATATTATGAAATCATCAGATTTTTCCGATGAAATGAAATGTAGGTTGTTGCTTTTTGGTTTTAATGCACAGTCAAAGGTAACAACCTCCAGTACGGGAGAACCCTCCATTAGCGGGCAGTTCTTATGCTGTGTGAAGGAAAGGCTGACTTCTGCAAGCGGAAAAACCGTGGAACCTCAGGAGTTTGTGATGAACCTGGGCATTAAGAGCAATGATCCATACAGTATTTTGGCGGCTGCTTCACTGGCTGTTTTAAATGATGTGGATCTGAACAAGGTCGGCGATAAGGGAGTAAATTAGCACAAATACTCTATAATTTGGGCAAAAAGAGTAAAAACCGTTGCATAACTGATTTTCTGTGAGTATAATGGGATTAACAGCCGGAAATTTTTGTCTTAATGGGGTAAATGAGCGGATGTGGGGATTCACACTGCAAACATAGAAAGAGGCTCCTCGCAAGCTTTCAGCAGTATGCCTGTCCGGGCATGGGGCTTGCAGCTTTTAAGAAGTGACTTGCATACGATAACTGATAAAAACAGAAGGAGAACTTCTAAAAACATGAACCATGGAATAAGCTATCATGAGATGAATTTAGTTTAGATACGAAAGACAGAGAGGAGTGGGGTTTATCCATGTCCGGCAATTTTTTGGAGAATAATTGTACCAGTTTGTCCGGGAAAATTTCATCAAAACCGGAATTCAGCCATGAGATTTATGGTGAAGGGTTCTATTTGGTTAAGGTTGAGGTATCAAGGCTCAGCGATACATATGACAACATTCCCGTTATGTTTTCTGAAAGGCTTTTGCCCATTGAAGAGTTTACACCAGGCAGGTTTGTTACGGTTGAAGGCCAGTTCCGAAGCTATAACAACTATAACAATGAATCCAGCCACAAATTAATGCTGACGGTTTTTGCCCGGGATATTGTTCTGATGGAGGTCTCCGATGAGGTGAAGGTGCCCAACAGCATATTCCTGAACGGGTTTATTTGTAAAAAACCCATATACAGAACAACACCCTTTGGAAGGGAAATTGCGGATATATTGCTGGCTGTGAACCGAGCCTACAATAAATCAGATTACATACCCTGCATTGCATGGGGCAGAAATGCCCGGTTTGCCAGTCATTTTGAAGTTGGAGACAACATTAAAGTTTGGGGAAGAATTCAAAGCAGGCAATACCAGAAAAAATTCCAGGATGGTACGGTGGAAGATCGCACCGCATTCGAGGTTTCCATTTCAAAAATGGAAATCAACAAGGATAGCAATAATGCCCGCAAAGAGGATGCGGAATAACAGGGGTATGAAAAGCAGAAAGGAATGATAACCGATGATAAAGGTTGTTTATGGCACAAAAGGGGTTGGAAAAACAAAATATCTGATAGAGGATGTCCATATCATCATCAAGGAATGCAAGGGCGACATCGTCTTTATAGATACAAGCAATGAGCTTATCACCGGTTTGCGTCATGAAATCCGCTTTGTGAATATTTCAGATTTCCCCATAGACAATCTGAGTGCTTTTTATGGTTTTATCAGCGGGCTCATTGCCGCCAACTACGATATACAGGCATTGTATGTCGACAGACTCGACTTGATTGCCGGTAATGATAGCGATTACAAGAAGTTCTTTGACAAAATCAAGGAACTGAACAAAAAGTTCAATATTCGTTTTGTGTTTTCTATCAGTGGAAATATCAAGGATATCCCGGACGATATCCAAAAAGAATACGCCTGCTGAAAGTGCGGTTTTTTAACTTCAAACCCTCTTAAACACGCAACAAACGGAAGCTGTGTATCAGCTTCTTTTTTATTGTGAAAAATATTTCAGTGAAAGGATGCACTTCATTTTCACACGTTATTCATGTAAAATAAATAAGAGTATTCGTTGACGGGATTATTGCGCACAGAGGACTTGTTTGTGAAGTTACAGCGCAAAGAGTTCTTTAACGAAATGACGACACACAGACGTTTTTTATCGTTTGTACAATTCAACTCAATGCATAGAGAAGGAGCACAGGTTTGTTTGTTTCAGTAGTTATTCAAAACAGTTCAAGGGAATACGACAGGTTTTATGATTACAGGGTTCCCCAAAACCTTGAACCATATATACAACCAGGTATAAGGGTTCTTATTCCCTTTGGCCGGGGAGAGGGCATTCGTGAAGGCTTTGTAATGGAAGTAAAGGACGAAAGCACCATTAAAGGGCTGAAGAACGTTTGTCAGGTGATTGATGAAACCCCTGTACTGAAACCGGAATTGATACAGTTAAGCCATCTGATGAAGAAAAGGTATATCTGTACTTACGATCTTGCCATCCGTTGTATGATTCCGGCAGGCCTTGGGCTGTTGTACAGGCGAGAGGTTAAACTGCTCGAAGACGTTAATGTGCAAGGAACCTTACCAACACAAAACGCAGGCGAAGCCATCACCATGGAAGAACAGCAACTGCTGGATGTTCTGAAACAGCAGGAAGGCGCTGTTTTCATTGACCAGCTGCAGGAAACTCTGAAAAAACCCGTTGCGAAGCTGCTGAGCAAAATGGAAGAGCGAAAACTGATAGAAATCGTCAACCATTATCAGATGAAAGCCCGGGCAAAAACCATCAGAGTTGCATGGCCGGCACTTGAATTCGAAGAATATCAGGAGATGATCAACAATAATCAGGTTCGAAACATGAACTATCTGCGCCTGATGGAGATGCTGTATGAAGAAGAGCAGATCCCTGTGAATGAGCTGAATGCATTCGGTTTTTCATCGGCAGTTCTTAAAAATATGGAGAAAAAGGGGTTCATCTCTTTCTCAGAGGAGCCGGTCGACAGGAATCCGCTGGATACGGTGGAGGTGGAAAGAACCGGTGCGTTTTCCCCGACCCCTTGCCAGAGAAAAGCGCTTGATGAAATTTTTTCAGTCCTTTCAAAGAAAGCTTATGACGAGATTCTTTTACACGGGGTCACCGGCAGCGGAAAAACCGAGGTTTATCTGCAGGTGATTCAGCAGGTTATCGAACAGGGTAAAACAGCGATCATGCTGGTACCAGAAATAGGCCTGACCCCTCAGACCGTCCGACAGTTCAAGGGAAGGTTTGGAGACGGCGTAGCGGTTTTACACAGCCGATTGTCCATGGGAGAGCGTTTTGACCAGTGGAACAAAATCAAGGATGGCGCGGTGAAGGTGGTTGTCGGTGCTCGCTCTGCCGTTTTTGCACCCCTTTCAAACATTGGGGTAATCATCATTGATGAAGAGCATGAAACCTCCTATAAATCGGACAGAACCCCCAAATATGATGTGCGAACCATCGCCGCGGCACGATGCCGTTTCTCCGGCGGCCTTTTGATATATGGCTCTGCAACCCCTTCAGTGGAAAACTACTGGAGAGCTGTGAGCGGAAAAATAAAGCTGGTTGAAATGCTTGAGCGAACCAACAACTGCCCGCTTCCTGAAGTACTGACCGTCGACATGCGCAGTGAAAGGGAGAATGGTTTACGCAGTGAGCTTAGCAGTCAGCTGGTAACAGAAATGCAAAGGAACAAAGCGGCGGGGGAGCAAACCATTCTTTTTATCAATCGGCGAGGGCATTCAAATTTTCTGTTGTGTAAAAAATGTGGGTTTATTGCAGTTTGCCCGTATTGCAGTGTTTCGATGACATGGCATCAGACAGAAAGGCGACTGGTATGCCATTACTGCGGTTATACCACCACAAAGCCAGCGCAATGCCCTGCGTGCAGGGATGAAAATGTGGAGCTTTATGGGCTTGGCACACAGAAGGTGGAGGAGATGCTCCCAAACCTTGAGCCGGGGTTTTCAACAATCCGGATGGATTTTGACACCACCGGCGGAAAGCTGGGGCACCAAAAGATCCTGGATGCTTTCCGGGAACAGAAGCTTGACATCATGGTAGGCACGCAGATGATTGCAAAGGGGCATGATTTTCCCAATGTCACACTGGTTGGGATCATCAATGCCGACAGCTTGCTTGGAAGCGGGGATTACCGCGCGGCAGAGAGGACCTTCCAGCTGATCACCCAGGCCTCTGGCCGTGCAGGCCGGGCCGAAAAGAGCGGCAGAGTGGTGTTGCAAACCCACAATCCCGATGAGTTCAGCATTCAGGCGGCCATCCGACAGGACTACCAGGCCTTTTTCCAACAGGAGATCAATCTGCGCAGGCAGCTGCAGCTTCCGCCTTTTTATCAGTTTGGACTGATTCAGGTTTCGGGAAAAGAAAAAGATACAGTACAGGCCAGGGCACGCCAAATTCATTCGGACATTTTGCGCAGACA
>JAAYJG010000347.1 GCA_012523055.1 Ruminiclostridium sp.
ATGTGCATCCCGTTCTGATGTTCGCATTCAACGGAAACACCGGGTCCCATAATTTCAGAAAGGCCGTAGATGTCGATTGCCTTGATGCCCATCTGCTGTTCAATCTCTCTGCGCATTTCCTCTGTCCAGGGCTCTGCGCCAAACACACCAGCTTTCAGCTTCAGATCTTTTCTTGGATCAATCCCCATTTCGCGCATGGTTTCAGCAATATACAGCGCATAGGATGGTGTGCTGGTTAAGATGGTGGAACCGAAATCCTGCATGATCTCAATCTGTCTTTTGGTATTCCCGCTTGATACGGGAATGACGGTTGCACCTATTTTTTCAGCGCCGTAATGTACGCCCAGCCCGCCGGTAAAAAGCCCATACCCATATGCTATATGGACAAAGTCTGATTTGCCGGCACCCGCAGCTGTAAGGCTGCGCGCAATAAGCTCAGCCCATGTGTCGATATCCTTTGCGGTATATCCCACAACTGTTCTTTTCCCGGTTGTGCCTGTAGAGGCATGAATGCGAACCACATCATCCATGGGAACGGCAAACAGGCCGTAGGGGTAGGTATCTCTTAAATCCTGCTTATAGGTAAAGGGCAATTTCCGAAGGTCTTCCACCGTTTTGATGTCACCGGGCTCGACCCCCTTGTCCTCCATTTTCTGTCTGTAAAATGCAACATTGCTGTGAACCCGTTGGACCGTGTTACATAGTCTTTGTGCTTGCAAATTGGTAATCTTTTCCCTTTCCATGCACTCAACCTCGGTATTCCAAATACCCATGACAGTTCCCCCATTCAACCATGATATTTACAACAAACCCTGCAGTCGGAGTCTCCTCCGTCAGGTATTTACAGCATACCTTCCGCCATCTGATAGCCCTCGTCAAAGGCCTTCAGATTCAGGTCCACGAATTTTTCCTTCACCGTTTCCCGAATGGCTTCATGCCACAGCTCCCTGCTTATTTTGGTGCTGCTGGCCATCAGCCCCAGCATGACAACATTCAACACCTTGATGTTGCCCAACTTTTTGGCGGCCTCCAAAGCGTTAATGGAGCGGACATTAGGAAATACGGCACGCATTTTCTCTGTGATTCCTTCGGGATATTTTGCCTTTCCAATGATGACGGGCATGGGATCGATTTGTTGATCGTTGATGATGATAACTCCGTCCTTTTTGGCATAATCAATCCAGCGAAGGGCTTCCAGCTTTTCAAAGCAAAGCAGGATATCAGCTTCGCCTTTTTCAATAATGGGCGAATTCACGTTCTCGCCCACCCGGACATAGGTGATCACACTGCCGCCACGTTGTGCCATGCCATGAACCTCGGACATTTTAACATCATACCCGGCCTTTACCGCCGCTGCCCCAAGCACACGGCTGGTTAGAAGAGTTCCCTGTCCGCCAACGCCTACAATCATAATAGATATATTACTCATTGCTGTCACCCGCCTTTTCCATCGCGCCAAATTTACACACCTTCATGCACAGATCACAGCCCACACACAGCGCGTCATTAATATGGATGCCGTTGCCGGTATCGACAATTGCCGGGCAGCCAAGACGCATACATACTTTGCAGTACTTGCATTTATCGCTGTTTACGACGACCTGCCCCTTGTATTTTACTTTTTTCAAAAGGGCGCAGGGCCTTTGTGCAATGATGACCGATGGTTCTTCCGCCGCTGTTTCTTCTTTGAGAACCTTGTCAAAGGTGTCCAAATCGAAGGGGTCGCATACCTTTACCCGGTCAATGCCAATAGCCTGGCAAAGCTTCACCAGATCTACCTGACGGGTAGGCTCACCCTTGATGGTAAAGCCGGTGGTGGGGTTATCCTGATGACCAGTCATGCCGGTGATGGAGTTGTCCAGAATAATTACCGTGGAGGTTCCCTTGTTGTAAACAATGTCGATAAGCCCTGTTATACCCGAATGAATAAAGGTGGAATCCCCTATAACTGCAACGGTTTTCCCTGCGGCATCGCGCCCCCTGGCCTTTTCCATGCCATGAGCCACACCGATGCTGGCACCCATGCACACACAGGTATCCATGCCCTCAAGGGGCGCCAGTGTACCAAGGGTGTAACAGCCGATATCGCCCGATACGGTAAGCTTGTTTTTCTTCAGGCTGTAGAACACGCCACGATGGGGGCAGCCGGGGCACAATACCGGAGGCCTGACAGGAACATCCTGGGCAAGGCCGGTGTTTGTTTGCCCTCCAATACCCAGCAGCTTTTCCTTCAGCAGGCTGGCACTGTATTCACCGAGCACCGGAAGCTTTTCCTTGCCAATGCATGAAATGCCTTTTTCCTTCAGAAAGCTTTCGATAATCGGATCCAATTCTTCTATAACATATAATGTCTTCACCTGGGAAGCAAATTCACGAATTAGTTTTTCAGGCAGAGGATGCACCATGCCAAGCTTCAGGAAAGATACCTCTCCATAGGCTTCACGGGAATATTGATAGGAAATTCCGCTGGTAATAATACCGATGTCCTTGTTTCCCCAAATAATTTGGTTTAGTTCGGAAGCATTGGCGTACTCGGCAAGGCGTTCCATGCGCTCTTCGACAACAACATGACGCTTTTTGGCCATGCCCGGCATCATAACATATTTATTCGAATCTTTTATATACTTCTTTAACGGCACATTATCCCTGTCTGCCAGTTCCACCAAGCTTTGGGAGTGGGAAATGCGCGTGGTTAATCTTAGAAAAACAGGTGTATCAAACCTTTCGCTCAGGTCGAGAGCTTTCTTCAGGAAATCCTTGCATTCCTGGCTGTCGGAGGGTTCAAGCATCGGAACCTTGGCTGCCCTGGCGTAATGCCTGCTATCCTGCTCGTTCTGGGAGCTGTGCATGCCCGGATCATCCGCGACACAGATCACCAACCCACCGTTAACACCTGTATAGGAAACCGTAAACAACGGGTCTGCCGCTACATTCAAGCCCACATGCTTCATGGCACAGACCGCGCGCGCGCCGGCAAAAGACGCACCAATAGAAACTTCCAATGCTACTTTTTCGTTTGGTGCCCATTCTGAATAGATTTCATTATAGCTTGCGATGACTTCGGTGATTTCAGTACTGGGGGTGCCAGGATATGCTGATGCAACAGTTACTCCTGCCTCATAAGCGCCCCGGGCAATCGCTTCGTTGCCAAGCATCAGTTTTTTCATTCTTTCTGTCTCTCCTCACAATAAATTCTCTGTTCCGTAGTAAGTGGCTTAAATATATATTATACATGATTCGGCTGGTATGTAAATAGAATACTTCAGAATACAGTCAGTACTGAAGAGTGAAATAAAATACGTTTATGCTTTACCTCCTGTTATTTATATCATATATTCTATATATTTTCATCATTCATTTTACACCTGATCACAGATTGATAGCCTTAGTCCAAAATGATATAATCAAATGAAACCATGACACCTGACTTTTATGCTAAAAGGCAGTAGCATTACCATTCAGTTGGAAAATCAGAATTCTGGTTCAGACCACATTCATAGCTATAGTTCAGAAATAAGGCAGGGATTTAAGTGATTTTATTCCAGAAAGGAGATTAATACAGGCTATATTTTCTTCTAATTTAGCAAGTTTTTTCTATTCCAATATTATCGACATTCTGTTTTTTGGTTACTTGTTTGCATTGTTTAACGAGTATCAGGGCATGGAAAGTGAAGATATGAGTAGTGAAGCTTAATAGCTCTTTTTGCAGTTTTTTATGCATTAGTAATGGAGGCAGGTACCTTTGCAAAAATTTGCAAAGGTACCTGTCCCTCTTGTAAATATGGTGGTAATAATATGTCATGCAGTTACATAACCTTCACAGGAAGCAGGTGGAATCATGAAAAATTTGTTATTGAAAGATACTTCATTAACAGTATCGAAAATCAGCCTGGGGACGGTCAATTTTGGGACGGTCATCGACGAAGAGACCGCTGAATCCCAGTTGAATTTTTTCACTTATAATGGCGGAAATTTTATTGATACCGCACATATCTACGGTGACTGGGTTCCTGGCCCCAAAGGGATCAGTGAACGGATCATAGGTGCCTGGCTGAAAAAAACAGGGCTAAGACACAAAATTGTGATCAGTACAAAGGGAGGGCATCCCGACCTGGCAGAGTTTCACATTTCCAGGGCTACCCCAAAGGAGATCATCAAAGATCTGGACGAAAGCCTCCAGTTTCTGAATACCGATTACATTGACCTGTATTTTTATCATCGGGATAATCCCGATATTCCAGTTGAGGAATTACTGGGCGTTCTTGAACAAGCCCGGGCAGATGGGAAGATCCGTTATTACGGGTGTTCAAACTGGCCCCTGGATCGCATTCAACAGGTTCGCAGGCAAGAGTTCCCCGGGTTTGTCTGCAACCAAATCATGTACAGCCTGGCTGATATCAATGAATTCAACATCAGTGACAAAACACTGGTGCTGATGGATCGTGAAATTTATAATCACCATTGTGAAACAGGCCTGAATGTAATGGCTTATACCGCTTTGGCGAAAGGGTATTTTACAAAAAAGGCGACAGGTCAATCCATGCCGGCACAAACAGCCAGGTGGTATTCCAATATGTCCAATGAGCGAATATATGCAGAATTAACGCGTAAAGCTCATTCTCTGCATTGCAGCGTGTCGGAACTGGAATTGGCTTTTCTGATGCATCAGAGCTTCGCAACGGTTCCTATCGTATCCTTCAGCAACCAGCAGCAACTGGAGCAGGGTATAAAAAGCTGCGATTTGGTTCTGGATCATGAAACGGTTGAAAAACTGAACAATATGAAAAAGTACGTCTATCAAGGAGCCGGCTCGGAAAGTCTGTTTACTCTTTAGAAACACGTATAAACATGTAATAATGAGCGGAACTATGCGGGTCCCAAGCCATGAAAAGTAGTGTCTTATGAATAAATATGCTTTTCCGAACGGTCTCCTGGCCTGCTGACAGGCTTTATGCCAGGGGTTTTCCTCACGGAATGCTCCCTGGCAACACATCTATTTCAGGGTAACGATGGTGACACCGGTTTCACCCTCTCCGTACTTGCCAATACGGAAAGATCCTACATGGGCATGAGTTTTCAGGAAATCCTGAATTCCCTTTCTCAGGGCACCGGTTCCCTTGCCGTGAATGATGGACACCTCATGAAGCCCTGCGATGACGGCTTCATCGATGTACTTGTCCACCTTCACCATGGCTTCCTCGATATTGTGGCCCCGAATATCCAATTCGAGCTTCACACTGCCTGTTTTAACACCGGTTACCCTCGCGCTTTGGATGGTATCTGTCAGTTCCTTCTGCTCATCCACTGCACGCAGTTGGGTAACATGCACCTTAATCTTCATAATGCCGGCCTGAATCTGCACCTGACCATCCTTGTCGGGCGCTTCGAGTGCTGTGCCTTTTTGGTTCAGGTTTAAAATCATGACGGTATCCCCAGCTTTCAGGTTTTCCGGCGGCTTTGCAAACCCTTTGCGCGGCAGCACTGATTCCGCCAACTGGTGATCCAGCTCATCCACCTTTTGGCGGATGCTTTGCCGCACGGCCATCAGTTCCTGGTTTTCGATCATTTGCTGGTGGTTTTTCTCAAGCTCCTTTAGCCTCTCCATGATTTCATCGGCTTCCCGTTTTGCTTCAGTCAGCACTCTTCTGGCTTCCTGCCTCGCTTTATTCAGAATGGCCTGTTTTTCGTTTTCCGTCCGCCTTTTCTCGTCCTCAGAACTCTCTTTCAGCCGCTCAATCTCTCTTTTATCTCTTTCGGCCTGCTCCCGTTCTCTTTCAGCGGCCATACGGTTTTTCTGAATATCTGAAAGAAGCTCCTCGAACTGGATGTCCTCACCCTTTAAAAAGTTCCGGGCTTCACTGATGATGTCATCACCCAGGCCCAGCCTTTTGGAGATGGCAAAGGCGTTGCTTCTTCCCGGTATCCCAACCAGAAGCCGGTATGTGGGACGAAGGGTTTCCACATTAAACTCACAGCAGGCATTCTGAACCCCTTCAGTGGACATGGCATACAGCTTTAATTCGCTGTAATGGGTGGTTGCCATAGCCCGGATCTCCCTTTTGGTCAGGGTGTCCAGGATGGCCGTGGCAAGGGCTGCCCCCTCGGTCGGGTCGGTCCCTGCACCAAGCTCATCGAACAGAACCAGTGAATCCTGGTCTACATTTTTCAGAATTTGAACGATATTGGTCATATGCGAAGAAAAGGTGCTGAGGCTTTGTTCAATGCTCTGCTCGTCGCCAATATCTGCGAACACCTGATGGAATATGCCCATTTCACTTTGATCCGCCGCTGGAATATGCAGCCCGGCCTGGCTCATCAGAACAAAAAGGCCTGTGGTCTTCAGTGTCACGGTTTTACCGCCCGTATTCGGGCCGGTGATCACCATCGTTGAAAAGGAACCTCCCAGGTCAATGTCAATGGGGACAACCAATTTAGGGTCAATCAGCGGATGTCGGCCTCTTTTTATCACAATACGGTGCTCCCGGTTGAGCACCGGTTCCGTTGCTTTCATATCCAGGCTTAACCGTGCTTTCGCAAAGGCAAAATCAATTCTTGCCAGCAGCTCGGCGTTTTCCTGCAGCATCCCACCAATATTTGCCACCTCTGCGGTCAGTTCCAACAAAATACGCTCCACTTCCTGCTCTTCCTTGCTTCTAAGCTGGCGGATTTCGTTGTTCGCTTCAACAACTGCCATGGGTTCAACAAACAGGGTGGCCCCGCTGGAAGACATATCATGTACCAGACCGGGAATTTGGTTTCGGTGTTCCTGCTTTACAGGGACAACATAGCGATCCCCCCTGAGGGTAACCACGGCATCCTGCATGTATTTTTTATTCTGCGCCGAATGGATGATGTGGTTCAGTTTTTCCTTGATGGAATCCTGTGCACGACGGATGTTTCTGCGGATGGATGCCAGAAGCGGGCTGGCAAAGTCAGATAAGGTATCCTCAGACTCGACGGATTGTGTCAGCCTTTCTTCCAGGGTCCTGTTCGTCCCAAGGCTGCCGCACAACACGGCCACAACATTGGTCTGGGCCAGCTCCATTTTATCTTCGGTCAGATAGGCTTTCAATCGACGCGATGCGCGCAGAACATCGGCTATCTTCAGCAGTTCCCCAGGGCTCAGCATTCCCCCCGCCTCTGCGCGGCGTATCTGCGAGCGGATATCATGAATGCCCCCCAATGGCGGTGAACCCTTCCTTAATATACAGGTAACCGCATCCGTGGTTTCCTTCTGTTCGGATTGAACTTGTTCAAGCTGGGTAAATGGCACCAAAGCTGATGCCAGTTCCTTGCCCAGCTGGCTGGATGCCCTTTCAGCCAGCCTTTCGGTGATTTTATCATATTCAAGAACCCGGAGAACCTTTTCAGTCATTTCAAAACCTTCCGTTCTATC
>JAAYJG010000348.1 GCA_012523055.1 Ruminiclostridium sp.
ACGCTAACCGGCTGGAGCAGGTGTTTCTGAATATCATCGGCAATGCCAGAGACGCGCTGGACATACAGGAGAAAACCGTAAACCAGTTCAGGCAGATCAGCAACCCGCCTGCCTGGGTGACAAACTGGGAGAAGAGAATAATCATCCGCTCCTACCAAAAAGCCACCCGGGTGATCGTCGACATTGAAGATAACGCCGGGGGAATTCCCAAGCATATCCTCGATAAAATATTCGACCCTTTTTATACGACAAAAGAGGTTGGTAAGGGAACGGGTCTCGGTTTGTACATTTCCTATGGAATCATCCATGATCTGGGCGGAGAAATTCAGGTGAACACGACAACCGGTGTTGGCTCTGTATTTTCGGTCATTCTCCCCGCTGCGGCGGAATGAATATGCTGTAGCAAAATTCCCGGCAAATCATACTATGCGGAATATAACCTTAAATTCCGTAGGCCAAATAAAAACAGCCTCCGCTTTTATCAGCAGAGGCTTTATTTACATTAAAAGCTATAAAGCAGGCAACGCCCGTAATCAAATCACAGAACAAGAATAATAAGGTACTAATCAAACTCTTCAAGCAGCTTCAATTGTGCGTGAATGTTCGTGCTCATTTTCCCCCTGTAAACAGCAAAATCCTTTTTCAACCGCTCTGTTTCAAACTGGATGCGAATCACTTCCCTGTTGGCCTCTTCAATCATGGTTCTCATCTTGTTGTTCGCTTCGGCTATGATATTCTCGGCTTTTCGTTCGGCGTTGGCAACGATCTCGCCACTGGTTTGCTGCGCAAGAATGAGGCTGTTTTTTAGTGTATCTTCAATTTTTTCAAAATAGGACAACCTGTCCTTCAACTCCATGGTTTGATCCTTTACCTTCATCATCTCGTGAATATAGTCAGAATAATCCTCAATGACCTTCTGGACTACTTCATAGACCTGATCCTCATTCAGACCGCCCACTATGGATTTGCGAAAAACAATATTTGACAGATCGTTTGGTGTATAATTCATAATGCTGTCCTCCGACGCTAACTACTTCGCCCGCAACAAAATAGCGGCTCCTCATTGCTTCAAAGCTTGTTGCAATAAGGTACTATAAGCCCAGGAATGAAAATAGTTTTAAAAGAATAAATTCAAGCAAACCCAACAGAATACATGCGATAAAAGGCGAAGCATCAAACCTGAGGGCTTTCCCATATTCGGATTTGCTTATCATCTTTCTTACCGGTGACAATATGGGCTCTGTTATATCGGTAACAAACTGCTTTAGCTTGTTTTCCTTTGGTATAACTACCAGAGAAAATAGAAAACGAAGCAAAACCAAACCACCGACAACCCTGAAAAAAATAATGACCGCTGTTCCTAAAACCGGCTTCAAAAGTATAAAACTCAGGCATAATGGTGTTTGTGTTAGCATAATCATGCAGGTTTCCTGCCCTGGAACCCGTCGTTGGAATAAACAGGCTTTATCGAAGGTCTCCGAGGCATTTGCGACATTCGTTATTATTTTGCCCAAGGGAATGCCCCTTTATTATGCAGGTCTTCCTTTGTCTCCCCAAGAATATCCACACTGTTCGGGGCAGCAAGGAATATTCCGGACGAGACCTTTTGAATGTTTCCGTCCAGTGAATATACGGCTCCACTTAAAAAGTCGACGATCCTTTGCGCGATCTGAGTTTCAATGTTTTCGACATTCATGACGATAGAGCGGTTTGCCCTCAGATGATCGCAAATTTCCTTTGCGTCGTTGATATTTTGCGGTGTGACAACAACCACCTTGGTGGTGGCGCTGTTGTTCAGATTCAACACCTTGCCGTGATTCTTCCTTGGAAAAGCGGCCGTCTTTTCATTTTTCTGACCGTTCTGTTCCATATCATCTTCGTCAAAGATTTCTTCCTCAACCTCTTGTGTTTCCCATCCGACAAAATCGAGCATCTTGTTCAAAATGTTTGCCATTTGTATCTTCCTCCTACTCCTCTTACGTAAAACAAGTTATGTACAAAGCTTAATACCCTGGAATACTGACATGGAGACGGTTTGGGAAATACCTACCGGCCCCTTGCTCCAAAAATACTGCTGCCTATTCTTACAATGTTGGCACCCTCCTCGATAGCCGTTTCAAAATCATTGCTCATGCCCATGGACAGATATTGCATAGTAATATTATCTAATTTTTCCCATCCAGTGTCAACAGCAATTTGCTTCAATTCACGGAAAACCCATCGAATATTTTCGGGGTTGTCTGTTTCCGGTGCAATGGTCATTAAGCCCTTGATCCTGATATGATCAAGCAATGAAACCTTCTGCAAAAAGGGAAACAATGCCTCAGGCTCCACACCCGCTTTTGTTTGTTCACCGGAAACATTCACCTGCACCAGACAATCAATGGTACGGTTTGCGGCGCAGGCTCTCTTTTGAAGCTCTTGCGCCAGTTCCAGCCGATCAAGTGAATGCACCATGGTAACCTTTCCGATGATGCTTTTCACTTTATTCGTCTGAAGCCTGCCAATTAAATGCCAGTTACAGCTCTCACCCAATATATCGTATTTTTCCAATAGTTCCTGAACCCTGTTTTCACCAAAATGAAAAACTTTTTTTTGAATGGCGGCTTCAATGAAATCTGCAGAAACCGTTTTGGACACCGCCACCAGCAGAATATCCTCCGGTTTGCGTCCGCTGCGCAGCGCCGCCGCCGCAATTCTTTCGCGTATACTTGCCAGATTATCTGCAAGCTTTTGTTGCTTTAAGGCTTCAAGCATCAGTCAATGACCTGTCCTTCCTCAATATTCTTCGGATTGACCACATAAATGTCAAAAGCGCTCACTGGATCAGTTTCAGAGGATCCAGCCAATGTGTCGATCACCGCAAAGGTATCCTGTTCGGCAACGACGACAACTCTTTTAATCACAGCCCGGTTCAGCCGTACCAGGATGACATCAGCGGTATTGTCATGGATATTCCGGTTGGCAAGACTTCTTACAGGGATTTTCAGCCCCTCAATGTTTTCAACAATCAGATCCGCACTGACATGCCGCAGATGAACGGTTTTTTCAACCATACGGTTAAAGGATACAGTAACGACGGTCTCATCACCCATGGGCTGCACTGATTCAACCATACCCGGAATTAACCCCTCCAGTCCGTCAACCTTCAAAGAAAGGGCGTTGCCATTCTGAATACGCCCGGCTTTTTTATTATCGACACAGCAGACATACCAGCTCTTTTCATTATTGACAAGCCTGGCAAAGGTTTGATCCTTTTTCACTGTAAAAGCCTCTTCCGCTCTGATCAAGCCAAGGGAGCCTCTATTTTCTTCTGCGGTATTTTGCTTGTCGGAATCCTTCAGTATAAGATCATCAGGGGTTAAATTCCCCATGTTCTCAGGCAAATATTTGATATCAGCGTTTTGATCGTCCCAGACCACCAACCCTGAAAAACTGGCTCGAATCATCATCGCATTTTGATTGAGGTTCTGTTTCAGCTTTTCAAGCTCATCCTTTTCATTTTGCAGATATAGCCGATCGGCCTGACCCTGAAACACTTCCTTGTTCCGATTGTATAACAATCGCTCCAACGCCGATTTTATACTTTGAATCGACGGCAAATCCTTCTGCGCGGCAAGGCTGGAAAGCTTGCTGGCTTCATTTTGAACCTGCTCACGAAATTCCGGGTGCTGCTCCAGGCTGTTTGGGTAGCTTTCAGCAACCTGACGAATGATATCCTCCTCCAGATCTTCAATTTTTTGAAGGGTCAGACTGCTGGTTTCATCGATGAGCATGGCATAATCGTACCTGCTTGGGACCCGTTCGGACGAGCTGACCCTTGGAATGATGATTCCATCCTTTGGAGCGGCGACAGCGATTTCTTCACGGATGAACACACCTTGAGACGAAATTTTCATCTCCAGCAACCCGGTGTCGAGGATGTCGGTTTCGATGCTGCCATGAAACAGACAGTTCCATAACGCCGGCAGATACAAAAGAGCAAATATCACGAGCAAAACCCGTGCAACTCCACCTTTTTGTTGTTTTTTTCGTACAAGCTTTTTCCGGGGCTTTCCTTGCGTGCCTTTATCCTTCGTACTCATTTTTCCCTCCGCAATACCGGTTTCATTCGGGCATTCGGAAACGGTTTGAAACCTTCATCGGTCACAGCTGCAACAGAGCATTGTTCAACAGCTCCTGAACGGCGCACAACACACCGATTCTTACATGGTCATATACCAGCCCGCCCTGAAGGTAGGCCGTGTAAGGCGGGCGTATGGGCGCATCCGCCGACAGTTCTATGGAAGAACCCTGGACAAAAGCTCCGGCCGCCATGATTACAGGGCAATCATAACCGGGCATTTCCCAAGGCTCGGGGGTCACGAAGGAATCGACGGGAGAAGCCTTTTGAATGCCACGGCAGAAAGCAATCACCGCTTCCGGGCTGTTCAGGCGAATGGCCTGGATGATGTCGCTGCGTTCCTGATCAAACGCCGGGCATGTTTCGTACCCCAGGCTTTCAAGCAACGAAGCTGCAAAAGCAGCACCCTTTAAGCTTTGTGCCACAGTATGGGGTGCTATGAACAAGCCCTGGTACAAAGCCCTGTTCTGACCCAGCGTAGCACCAACCTCACGGCCAAGCCCGGGCACCGTCATGCGGTAGGACGCCTGCTCGACCAGATCTTTTCTTCCGACCACGTATCCGCCGGAAAGAGCCAACCCCCCGCCGGGGTTTTTTATCAGGGAACCGGCAACGATATCGGCGCCTGCTTCCACAGGTTCTCTCTGCGCGGTAAATTCCCCATAGCAATTGTCTACCATGACCACAACATCGTTTTTTATCTGCTTTACAAAAACAACGGTTTTTTCAATATCCTCCACTGTAACCGGATCGCGCCATGCATATCCTCTGGAGCGCTGCAGGAATACCATTTTAGTTTTCGCGGTAATCGCTTTCGCCACTGAATCAAAATCAATGCCGCCGTCTTCAAGCAGTTCCACCTGACGGTAGGATACCCCATAATCCTTCAGGGAACCGTTTCCTGCCTCCCCTCGGATTCCAATGATCTCTTCGAGGGTATCATATGGTTTTCCTGTGACCGACAACATCTCGTCTCCGGGCCTTAAAACTCCATACAGGCACAAAGCAAGGGCATGGGTGCCGCAGGTGATCTGGTGCCGGACAAGAGCATCTTCGGCCTTGAAAACCTCGGCGTAGACCTGCTCGAGGATTTCCCGCCCTCTGTCGTTATAACCGTAACCGGTGGAGCTGTTAAAGTGCGTGTCGCTGACACGGTATTTCTGCATGGCCCGGATAACCTTACCCTGGTTCCAGGCGGCAATGCTGTCGATCCGGTCAAAAATTGAGCGGCATCTTTCTTCGGCGGTTGCTGCCTTCGCGATCAACCTGGGGGCGATGCCAAACATCTCATGAAATATATCGGTTTTTATCATTCGTTACTTTCCTCTTTCTCGCTGGTTAAGCCATCCAAACGGTTTTGAACCTGCTCAACGGTGATGGTACTGTTAAAACTGAAGGTACTGTTCAACGCCTTTTGATACATTTCTGCTGCTTGCTCTTTATGGCCGGTGTCCTCAAGTAACCTTCCGTAATCGTACCAGGCCTCGGGAAAATGCGGATTTTTCTCCTTCAGCTTTTCAAAAATTTCCCCGGCCTTATCCATTTCCCCCCGCAAATAATACAGGTGCCCAAGGTTGTCCAGAATGATGGTATTGTCGGGGTTGTATTCCAATGCTTCCAGGTTGAATCGCAGCGCTTCCTCCAAATCCCCCTGCTCTATCAGCAGATAGCCCAGGCTGCCATATATGGCTGTGGTTTTGTAGTTGACAATCACTTCCTTGAGCATGGTAACGGCTTGATCCAACTGGCCCCTTTTCCAAAGGACAATGGCAAGATTAGACTTTGCCAGATTTTTTTCGTCTTCTGATTTGCCCTGTGCCACGCATTCCTGAAGGATTTTTTCAGATTCCTCCAGCCGGCCTGTTTTCAGCAGCAGGAAACCATAATTCACCTTCATTTCATGGCTTGCTTTCGGAAACATGACAGCCTTTTCAAACAGCTTTAGTGCTTTATCCATATTGCCCTTTGCATATTCGGCCTGGCCACGCAACCGGTAAATCATTGCTCGGTTGGTAAACACCACTAACAGGATCCAGGCTGCCAGGCCGATAATACCGGCGTATGTATTGATGCGAAACAACAGATAGATGGCCAGCACCGGTACCGCGGCATACAGAATAAATTTTACCATTGGATTCACTTTCATATTGTCACCTTTTCATCTGTGTCATTCGAAAACATTCGAATGCACGAATACTCAATTATATATCTGTAATTTCACTGCATGAGCCCGATAATCATCGGAACAGGTTTGTGCAGTGAAACTGCTCGATTGATTGTTGTTTTCGGGCAGGCCAAACAGGAACCAAAAAGCTGCCCGTTCTAATAGTAGCATCACACAGGGCAGAATGCAATCCTGCCGGAAATAGCCGCAAAAGCACCAACCGGCTGTAGTGGCCGGTTTTAACACCGGAAGCTTCTAAATTTATGGCATTGATGAATCCGAGCCTGTAGTGAGGCTCTTACGGGACGAGCAATGGTGGATAGCCTGTGTTCGCTTCGTCTATATAATACCCTGTTTCAAATGTTTCACCGGTATCATCAGAACAAAGCTTTGTAAAGGCAATTGTGCCTTTGCCTTCCTGCAGAAGCCTTCGCTCATAACGTCCGTTGGAAGGATCCCTGTATTCCACCTCGTATACGCTTTGTCCGTTTCCCTGTGAAACTGAGATGATTTCAGTATAAATGCACGTGCTGTTGAACATTTCATCCTCGGGATACTGATACCAATAGTGGCCCTGCACAAAAGGATAGCGGATGAGCTCGAGCCCGTTAAAATCTGAATCCGGCATAAACGGAGCATACTTTACCTGAGACAGCAGGTTCTTTTCAATTCTGTACTCTAGTTCAATGGCAGCGGACACATCGGGGTTTTCTGCAACGGAGGGGTCGGAGACAAGGCCGGTAACCGTGTAAACCGGATTACCGTCTTCGGTATGAATTTCAGTGAGCGCGGCCCTGTGTCTATATTCGCCGGGGCCAATACAATTCCAGTTGAAACCGGTTTTCTGGGGCAAAAGCCCGCCGATACGCTCCATCAGGATCTGCCTGCCAATATCATTGCGCACGACAATTTGCTGATCCTCCAGGCTGGAGAAAACCTGCTCCAGGTATTTCTCTAATTCTTCGGTTAGTAGAAACGACCCTTTTTCAATGATTGCGGCATAACCCGCAATAATGGAAGAAACGTGGTTATCAGGGTTGTTCTTTACAAACTCCAGGTATCGGTTATAAAAATCTTTGGAGATCTGACGGGTGGTAAAATCGATGGCCGTATCTTCTCCGTATCCATACAGGTAACCATACAGATAGGAATCGTACAGATTGAGAACCTGATTGACCCTGATGGAATTCGGATAGTTCTCGATATATCCGGAAGTAATGAGCAGCCTTTTTTCCAGCTCTTCCTTTGGAATTGTAAGCTTTCCGTTTGTAACGGCAGGTGAGTCGGTTTCAGCCTGAACAATGCCGATGTAATCCCGGAACCAGCCTGACAGCATTCCTTCCCACTTCCTGTAAAGGCTGTAGTCGATGGCAGGAACCATGTGTCTGTTCACTTCCACCAGCCTCAATCCATTTAAAGCCAACTCATCAACATAAGCCTGATTGGTTTGCGGATCGGCGTTCCCGCTGAAATCCAGCCTTTCCAGATAATACTCAAGCCATGCTTTCTGGATGCTTTCAAGAATAAGAAGCATGCTGTCGGCTTCTTGAGGGGTTGCGGCTGCAATATGCTCTCCGACATACAACAAAAGTTCTGAGGGCAGGCGATCTGCAAAAACCAGATCCGCCATGTTTTGAACGACCGTTTCCCGGATGATGGTTTTTGGGGCTGAAATTACAGTCGTAAGCTCTCCGGTAGCTTCAGATGGGTGAGGCGTGCCGGAGGGCTGCGTTGCAGAACCGGTTGGAGATATCTCCGGCTTGTTTCCTGTAACGGCCTTTTTACCACACGCTAAAAAAACAAAGGCCACAAGCAGTATGCTGATAAACAATATAATCTGATAATTCCTTTTCATCTTTCCGGATGGGTATCCGTTTTGTCCCTCCCTGTAAAATACTTTGGGAAACGTTAAAAGTATCTGTAATAGTCAAATAACTTAACCAACCCTCAGCATGGCTTCCAGGGTCTTGCGGGCACCCTCGGCCACCATTGGGTCTATGTTGATCTCATGACGCATTAGTTTTAATGCCTGGTAAACGCTGCTTACAGAGGTTTTTTTCATATTCGGGCAAATAAAGCCCTGAGAAAGCATGTAGAAAACCTTTTCGGGGTTGTCTCGTTCGAGCTTGTGCAGAACACCCATTTCGGTACTGATCAGGAATTTTCGGTGTGGGCTGTTCTTTGCATAGGCAATGATTTCAGCCGTGCTTCCGGTAAAATCGGCCAACTGAACGACCTCGGGCCTGCATTCCGGGTGTGCGAGCAGCAGCGCGTCAGGATGTACCGCGCGAGCGGCCTCCACATCTCTTTTTTTGAACCGGTGATGTGTGACACAAAAACCCTTCCACAAATGAATTGTTTTTTCGGGTACCTGCTGTGCGATATAATGACCCAGGTTCTGATCCGGAACAAAAAGGATCTCTTTTTGTGGAAGAGACCGAATCACCCTTAACGCGTTGGAGGAGGTACAGCAAATATCACATTCGGCTTTTACTTCAGCCGAAGAATTAATGTAGCATACGGTAGCAGCACCGGGATACTTTTTCTTTTCCTCCCTGAGGGCATCGGCAGTAACCATGTCTGCCATAGGGCAGCCTGCATCGATTTCAGGCAGCAAAATGGTCTTTTCGGGTGACAGGATTTTAGCGCTTTCAGCCATAAAATGGACCCCGCAAAAGACCACTGTATCATAGTCTGAGGATGCACAATACTGGCTTAACCTGAAGGAATCTCCTACAACATCGGCTAAATCCTGTACTTCATCGATCTGATAATTATGGGCTACTATCACCGCGTTCTTTTCTCGTTTCAGTCTTTCAATTTCACCAACCATGTCGG
>JAAYJG010000043.1 GCA_012523055.1 Ruminiclostridium sp.
CCTCACAGGCGTAATCACACCGGAAGACAAGAACAAGTGGACCTGGGTTGTACCGCGCCTGGAATCTGACTACAATACTGAAATACCTTTCTAAAGACAGCTCTTTCTGTATGGCATAAAGCCGGCTTTTACAGCCGGCTTTTTTTGCTTGTTAGGCAAGAAAGTATATCTTTGAAAACATTATGCCTGAAAGTTTAAAATCTTGCCCACATTGTCATTCTCCTTACGGTTACCCTGTAGAAGTGGCATTGTATGCCTGTCCTGAATGTGAATACCGGTGGAATCCCGATGAGCAAAAAACAGAAGATGGGTTAAAGGTCCTGGATGCACACGGAAACGAGCTCTGCGATGGTGATTCTGTAATTGTTATCAAAGACCTGCCTGTAAAGGGTGCCCCAAAACCTATAAAAGCAGGAACAAAGGTGAAAAACATACGCCTGACGGACGGTGACCATAACATAAGTTGCAAAATTGACGGTTTTGGTTCCATGGCATTAAAGTCTGAATTTGTTAAAAAAACTTAACCGCTGTTTAGTTGTGAAAAGGATAGCTCTTATTTCCGCAAATAATTTTACAGCTCCTTACATCATTTTCCCCTTAGGAATTTCTTATATCGCTACGTATTTGAACGAAAAAATGCCGGACTGGCAAATAGAAATATTCGATTTCAATATGGGAGGGTATGAAGAACTGGCTGCATTTTGTCGTAACGGCAACTTCAAATATATAGGTATATCCCTAAGAAATATTGACGATACCAACTATTACGAACAAATCAGTTTTTTGGATCACCACCATAAGATTATGCAAATTGTTCGTGAAAACAGCCGTGCCGTTGTTCTTATGGGAGGTTCAGGTTTTTCTATTTATCCCGATATTCTATTTGAAAAATTTCAACCCGACTGGGGCATCCATGGCGAAGGAGAAGAAAACATTTGCAAACTTATTACAGCCCTGGAACTGGGAGAGGACCCCTACGGTATTGACGGTCTGGTTTATAAAAAACCGGACGGTTCTGTTGGCATAAACGAACACACACAACACATTACCTCGCTCTCCTTTCACGTTGAGCCTGCCGTTGCACACTTTTATTTTGAAAAAAGCGGCATGTTAAACATCCAGACAAAGAGAGGCTGTCCCTACCATTGTATCTACTGCAGTTATCCCGTTATTGAAGGTCATAACGTGCGTCTGCTGGACCCAATATCGGTAGTAGATAATATCATTGAACTAAAGGAAACAAAAGGAATAGATTACCTGTTCTTTACTGATTCTGTCTTTAATATACACCGGGAATACAACCGGGAATTGGCTTCGCTGCTGATTGAGAAAAAAGCACACATTAAATGGGGGGCTTTTTTCACTCCCCACAACCTCACTTACCAAGACCTGGCCCTGTTTAAAGAGGCCGGGCTCAAGCATATTGAATGGGGTACCGACTCCCTCTGTGACAGTCAACTGGAAAGGTTGCATAAGAGTTTTCGTTTTTCACACATTAAAGAGCAGAGCCTGAATGCTTCCAAACTCGGCATTTTTTATGCGCATTTCCTCATGTTAGGAGCCTACGGAGAAACGGACCTTACGCTTGACGAAACGTTTGAACACTCCAAGGAACTGGGGCGAACGGTTTATTTTCCTTTTATTGGTATACGTATCTACCCGCGAACGACTTTTTATGACGTAGCCGTGAAAGAAGGTATTATATCCAAAAACAACAATTTGTTAAAACCCACATATTATCTTTCCAAAGAGATTACCATGGAAACCCTGCAAGAAAGAGCTCATGCCACCGGTCAGAAATGGATCTTTCAGGGAGACGAGTCGCCTGAACTCATGGAACGCTTCCGCGCCA
>JAAYJG010000349.1 GCA_012523055.1 Ruminiclostridium sp.
CCAACTGAGGTGTGACCACACCATAGCCTTTTGTTTTTACTTCATGCAATGCATACTCAATCTTTTTGTATTCGGTTTTCATTGTGGAGAGTTCTTTCAAAATACCGATTAATTCATGCTCGCCCTGAATTTCCATGCCTGTTTCAGTATTCAGGATTCTGTAAAATAAACCATCAGCCATGCTCAGCTCCATGTTCACACGGCCCTGGCCAAGCTGCATTTCGGAGATCCGACCGTTTTTCAGGAATTCATAGTTTTCAAACTGACCCATGTTGTTGTTGATCTGGCGGATGGTTGCTTTATCCATGAAAACTTCACGTACAACATTCAGAATATCATTGCGAAGCCAATGCTGATTATCAAGCCGGGTGACCCATCTGGGCATGTCAATGGCGATTTCCCGAACCGGGAACTCATACAGCATGGTTTGCATCACATAATGAATGTCTCTGACAGCCATATTCAGGCAATCCATCGGGATGACAGGTCTATTGTATTTTTCGGTCAGCCTTTCGGCTAATTGTCTGGTTTCAGGCTGATCCGGGAAAGCGGAATTCATGATGATGATATATGGCTTTTCATTGGCCTCCAGCTGTGCAATCACCTTCTCTTCCGCCTCTTCATATTCACTTCTGGGCACGTTGGTGAAGGTGCCGTCCGTCGTCATGGCGATAGCGACGGTGGCGTGCTCGCTAATCACCTTTTGGGTGCCCATTTCAGCTGCTTCTTCAAAGGGAATCGCATGATCAACCCATGGTGTGGTCACCATCCGGGGCGTTTCATCTTCCATATGGCCTAATGCGCTTTTCACCAGGTATCCAACACAATCCACCAGCCTGACATTCATCGACGCGTTGTTTTCCATCGTGACGGTAACCGCTTCATTGGGAATGAATTTGGGTTCAGTGGTCATGATGGTGCGACCGGAGCCGCTTTGAGGCGTTTCATCAATCGCGCGCCCTCTTTCGTATGGGTTTGAGATGTTCGGGATAACCAACCCATCCATAAACCTTTTGATAAACGTTGACTTTCCAGTCCTGACAGGACCAACAACCCCGATATAAATATCCCCATTCGTTCTCTGGGCTATATCCTCATAGATCCTGTAATCTCGTTCCACAGCGTATCCCCCTCTGTTTCATTCTCACAAAAAACCTTTGACAGCATCATCAGGGTCGATAAAAATCTTCTTTTCTGATCATATGCCGGGGAATATTTTTTATGGCTATTTCCCGGTAAGAGGTTTTATTTTTAACGATCTCCTGTGAAAAACTATAACGGGTCATCCAATCCACTATAAAATATATTGAACCAGTCCATACTTTATGACAAAAATATAGGATTAAATATTTACACAAGGGACAGGTTCCTCTGTAAATAATTACACGGAGGGACACAGATTCTTACTTTATTATTTACACAGCGAAGTACCCAGGTTCCCATTTAAAGAATATTTCACACGGCAGGGTTAAAATTACTATTCATATAATTACATAGCGAGTGCCCAGGTTCTTTTTTGAAGAGTATTTCACACGGCAGAGTTAAAATTACTATTCATAAAATTACGCAACGAGAGCCCAGATTCTTTATAAATACTAAGCCAGTTCTTCTGATTCATGTTTTTATTCTCAATAAAAATATGCTTTGAAATGGAAGGCTTACGAGCATTGTTAAACCTTCTGCAAGACTATGTGTAAGTTTAAATGTATCTGTGAGTAATATTAGAAAAATATGATTAAAAATTTACCTAAGACACTTTGAATCTAAGTGTATACGAACTATCCACCACCAGGAGCCGACTTGGAAAGTCTGTTTATTCTTTAAAAACACGCATAGACATTCACCGGCGTATTTACATTGGATCCAGGTTTCTTTGTAAACCAATAAGCCTACAGGGGATGTTAACTACTAAGGTGGAAAGTTTCCCTAACGAAAAGCGCAGTCTTTACAGACACCGTAGAATTTAACTTTATGATCCTTAATGGTGAATCCATATTTTGAGAATACTTTATCTTCAATTTCATCCAGCAAATCATCTTCCACTTCGGTAACTTTTCCGCAGCTTTCACACAGCAGATGATGATGCCGATGGATTTGCTCTTTCTTTTGCAGTTCATACCGGGTACAGCCATCCTCGAGATCTACCGCATATACATAACCCAGCTCTTCCAACACAGGTAGTGTTCTGTATACCGTAGCCACACCGACATCGGGGCACCTCTGCTTAACCAGCTCATAAATCTCCTGGCTGCTCAGATGCTCTCCATCGTGTTCCATAACGATGTCAAGAACGGCCTTCCTCTGTTTGGTGATTTTATAACCTTTTTCCCGCAGAAGCTGAGACAATTCATCCTTTTGTATCAAAGAAAACACTCTCCAATTATTATGAATACTTGTACCGATACAACTCAATTATATCATAGCGCAGCGGAGCTGAAAACTCCGTATAAAAATCAATTACCTTTATTCTTTTCTATCATTTTCTACCTTCTGTATTGTGGTATGGTTTTCTGGTGAACCTGAATTCTCAGGTGTGCAAGGGTTTTCAGGTGGGCATGAGTTCTCCGATGCGCAAGAGTTTTCAGTTGTGGCTGAGTTCTCAGGTACACAAGGGTTTTCAGGTGGGCATGAGTTCTCCGATGCGCAAGAGTTTTCAGTTGTGGCTGAGTTCTCAGGTACACAAGGGTTTTCAGATGAGGCTGAGTTCTCAGGAACACCTGATTCTTCAGAGAAATCGGAACCTTCGGGCTGCTCATCACCCCCGCCACCGGAAATCTGCGTTGATCTGGTTTGAAAGAGGTTAATTTTTGTACCGAAAATAAAAATCAACACATAAATCAGGAAAACAGTTGCGCTTTCAGTGGGATAAAAATGAATGAAAAGGAGGTTTACCACAATAAAAATGAAAAAAACCAGCGCAATCCAGGCTAGAATTCTTCTTAACATATAACATCACACCATTCTATAATTTTTCACCGAACGGGGTCCAGGTTCCTGTGTAAATGATTGAATCATTGTTATTTCCATTAATAGCACCTCTATGGACTAAGGTATATATCTTTCGGTTTATGGACCTGGACCCCGCCCTCTGGTTCAATTTGACCAAGGGACCTGGGCCCCGCCCGGTGGTTCATAAATTTACACAGGAACCTGTCCCCGGTGTAAATTAGCGTTTTCTGCGGTTTTGGAGCCAGTCATGTATTTTCGCCTCATATCCGTTCATGGATGGCAGATAATACTCTGTTCCACGCACCTCTTCGGGCAAATACTCCTGATCGACGATATTCCCGGGGAAATCGTGGGCGTACAGATAACCGTTGCCATAGCCCAGTTCAGACATTCCCGCAGCCGGGGCGTTACGCAGGTGCATGGGCACCTCTCCGGTATTCTTCGTTTCCAAATCCTTCATCACTAAATCCAACCCCTTGTAACACGAATTGGATTTGGGACTTGTTGCAACCATCACCGCAGCATGCGCCAGCAGCAGCCTTGCTTCGGGCATACCGATGCGCTCAATGGCCATCGCTGCGGAAACGGCAACATTCAATGCGCTGGGATTGGCCATGCCAACATCCTCCGATGCGCAGATGATGATCCGCCGAATTAAAAACTCCGGAGTCTCACCGGCATAAAGAGCCCTGCCAAGATAAAACAAAGCCGCATCGGGATCACTGCCCCGCATGGACTTAATGAAAGCGCTGATATTGTCATAATGCGCTTCGGAAGATTTGTCAAACCTGACAACTTTCTTCTGAACACACTCCTCCACAACACCGGTGGTAATTTCATACCTTCCGTCACTGGCAGTCTCACAAGTTAATACCGCCAATTCAAGCGCGTTCAGCGCGATACGGGCATCCCCGCCGGACAATACCGCCAAAAGCCTGACAGCATCCTCGTCAATGGTAATATTCAGGTTACCGTAACCTCTTTCCTTGTCGGTCAGGGCTTGATGGATGATTTGAACAATATTGTTTTCTGTAAGGGGTTTCAGCATAAAAACCGTGGAGCGGGAGATCAACGCCTTATTCACTTCAAAAAAAGGGTTTTCTGTGGTCGCCCCTATCAGCACCACAACGCCATTCTCCACATAGGGTAAAAGCGCGTCTTGCTGGGATTTGTTAAACCGATGAATTTCATCGATAAAAAGAACACAGCGACCGGAGGGGTTTAAAAACGTATTCTCCGTTTCCTCCACCACCTGCTTGATATCTTTGACACCGGCAGTTACCGCGTTTAGCTTTCTGAAAACAGACTTGGTGGTATTGGCGATGATACGCGCAAGGGAAGTTTTCCCCGTACCAGGTGGCCCATACAGAATGATGGAGGAAATTCTGTCGGCCTGAATCATCCTGTGTAACAGCTTGTCTTTGCCAATGATATGCTCCTGCCCGATAAAATCCTGCAATGTCCGGGGCATCATCCGGTATGCCAGGGGCTCCTTCTTTTTAATCTGCTCCAACGATAACACCTTTCTAATCCTGATGATAGTTGTTATGGCTTAATCTTTACTATGCTCATCGGTTTTGATGGCGGAGTTGTTTTGCTCGAAACTATGGTGAATATCAGCTTCTAAGGTTTGGTTGTCTTTCTTTTTCTTTGATTTCTTTATCTTCTTCTCTTCCGGGTGGCTTAACCTGTATTTTTCATATAAATCAGGCCTTTTTTCCCGGGTACGCTCCAATTTCTTCTCAAAACGCCATTTTTGAATGTTGACATGATGTCCGGACAACAGGATATCCGGAACACTTTTGCCCAAATACTCGGTGGGCCTTGAATACTGGGGGTATTCCAGCAGACCATCATAATGGGATTCTTCTGAAAAAGCTTCTTCGCAGGCCAGTACTCCCTCCACCATGCGGCCGATACAATCCACCAGCACCATGGCCGGCAATTCACCGCCAGTGAGAACATAGTCTCCGATAGAAATTTCTTCATCAACAATTTCTTCAAGGATGCGTTCATCCACCCCTTCGTAATGACCGCAAAGAAGGATGATATGTTCTTCCTGCAACAGGCTTCTGGCAATATCCTGTGTTAAAACCCTTCCCTGTGGGCTAAGATAAATGGTTTTGGGCTTGTACGTCAAGCCATTGGTTACATGCAGCCACGCATCATGAATGGGCTGAGGGGTCATGACCATTCCACTTCCGCCGCCATACGGGTAATCATCCACTTTTTTATGCTTATCCTTTGAAAAATCCCGTATATTCCAGGTGCGAACGGTTAAGCTTCCTTTCTCCCTGGCCCGGCCAATAATGCTGCTGGACAGAAAGCTGTTTACCGCTTCAGGAAAAAGAGTGAGTATATCAAATATCATCGCTCTACCAACCCCTCCGGAAGCACAACATCTATCTGCTGGTTTTCAACATCCACCCTGAGAACCACCTGCTCCAGAGCGGGAATAAGAATTTCCCCGTATTTCCCTCCCTCGGTGACATAAACATCATTGCTGCCGGTTTCCAGCACATCGGTGATCCTGCCCAGAAGAACTCCATTCTCAAAAACCTGGCATCCGATCAAATCGGCGATGAAGTATTCATTTTCCTC
>JAAYJG010000350.1 GCA_012523055.1 Ruminiclostridium sp.
ACGGTGGAAGGAGCGCCATCAACCATGTCCTTTGCTTCCTTCAGGCCAAGGCTGGTAACTTCACGAACAACCTTGATAACCTTAATCTTTTCAGGACCAACATCCTTCAGGATAACATCGAATTCGGTCTTTTCTTCTACCGGAGCAGCAGCGGCAGCAGCAGGAGCAGCGACAACAGCTACGGGAGCAGCAGCGGAAACACCGAATTCTTCTTCAAGAGCCTTCACCATCTGGGAAAGTTCGAGAACGGTTAAGCCTTTAATTTCTTCAATCAAATTTGTTAATTTTTCACTCATGATAATACCCTCCATATCATTTTTAAATTAAGCTTCAGCTTGCTTTTTCTCTGCAATAGCATTCAACGCTACTGCCAGGCCACCGATATTTGCGTTCAGAACACTGACGATACCGTACAAGGGACCCACTAATGCGCCCATTGTCTTTGCCACCAGTTCTTCCCTGGACGGCAGGCTGGCAATTTCCTTAACGCCTTCCATGTCTATGATTTTTCCTTCAACAACTCCAGCCTTAATCTCCAGCTTTTGAAAATCTTTGGCGTATTTAGCCAGAACCTTTGATGGTGCTACCGGATCCTGCATACTGATCGCGATGGCGGTAGGACCTTTCAAATAATCGTCCAATACGTTATAACCATTTTCATTTGCTGCAAAACGGGCAATGGAGTTCTTTGTAACGGTATACTCAATTCCGGCTTCGCGCATGGCTTTTCTTAACTGAGTATCCTGTTCAACAGTAAGCCCCCTGAAATCGGCCAAAACGAAAGACTTGGCCTGCTTTAGCTTTTCGGACAATTCTTCCACTTTCGCTTTTTTTGTGTTTAGGGTTTTTTCACTTGGCATCTGTTGCACCTCCTTGCTGGTTAATTACCCCGGACAACCCGGGTATTTAAAAGGTAAAAACCTTAAAAATCATATATCCCGGAATAACAGAAAACCCTCTGCATTCAAGGATAACCATAGACATGCAGAGGGCTCATTCACTTAAAAGCCCTGTTAATATGCTTGCTTACAAGCATATTAACGATGATTGCTTACCTCGGCAGGATGTTATACATTACACCAACTGGTTCCTGCTGTCTATGGCCGATATTCATTTCCTGCCGAGCCGTTTCACCGGATCAGCATTTTTCGCACAAAAAATATTGTACTACAGAATGTTCTATTTGTAAAGAACTATTAATCCATGACTCTTTGCTGGTTGATTTTTACACCCGGCCCCATTGTAGATGCCACTGTAACGCTCTTGAGGTATTGACCTTTGGCAGCGGCGGGCTTGGCCTTTATGACGGCGTCGACGAGGGTGCGGAAGTTATCAAGCAGCTTCTGTGTGCCAAAGGACACCTTGCCGATGGGGCAATGGATAATATTGGTTTTATCCAGACGATATTCGATCTTACCGGCTTTAATTTCAGTAATAGCTCTGGCAACATCCATGGTAACAGTTCCGGCTTTCGGGTTTGGCATTAAGCCTTTCGGGCCGAGAATACGGCCGAGCTTTCCGACAACACCCATCATGTCCGGGGTTGCAACAACCACGTCAAATTCAAACCAGTTTTCCTTCTGGATTTTTGTGACCAACTCTTCACCACCGGTATAATCGGCTCCACCCTGTTCCGCTTCGGTTAGCTTATCGCCCTTGGCAAACACAAGCACCCTGACGGTCTTACCGGTTCCATGAGGCAGTACGACAGCGCCTCTGACCTGCTGATCGGCGTGTCTTGAGTCGACACCCAGGCGAATATGCGCTTCAACGGTTTCATCAAACTTCGCTGTTGCGGCTTTTTGTACTGTATCGAAAGCTTCTGTCGGATCGTACAGCTTTGTTCTGTCAACGAGCTTCAGGCTTTCCAGATATTTCTTTCCTCTTTTCATAACGATTCACTCCTTTGTGGTTGAATTTCGGGGACAAACCCCTCCCACGTTGTACAGAATTAATCTACTATCACAACGCCCATGCTTCTTGCCGTACCGGCAACCATACTCATTGCAGCTTCAATGCTTCCGGCATTCAGGTCGGGCATCTTCATCTCTGCAATTTTTCTCAGTTCTTCCTTTGAAAGCTTTGCTACCTTGTCACGCTGCGGAACCGCAGAACCGCTTTCGATCTTGCATGCTTTCTTGATCAGCACAGCTGCAGGCGGAGTCTTTGTGATAAAAGTAAAAGATCTGTCTGCGTAAATGGTAATTACAACCGGAATGATCAGCCCGGCATCCTTTGCCGTTCTCTCGTTGAATTCCTTACAGAAACCCATAATGTTAACACCATGTTGTCCTAAAGCTGGTCCAACCGGTGGAGCAGGATTTGCCTTTCCTGCAGGTATTTGGAGCTTTACATAGCCCGTCACTTTCTTTGCCATAATAGTCCACCTCCCAGAAAAATACTGCCAACTGGCAGCTATCTCTATTCCCACGCTTCATCCCCAAAGCCCCTGCAAAGAGCCTGATGATTCATACCGGGAAACAGATTCGATTCTTACTTGCGTCAATTACCCCAAAAGGGTTTAAAGCTTTTGTATTTGCGTAAATTCGAGCTCCACGGGGGTTTCCCGTCCAAACATGGAAACTGAAACCCGAACCTTTTTCCTGTCCATACTGATTTCTTCAACCGTGCCAATAAAGCTTTCCAGAGGTCCTTCAATAACACGGACGCTGTCGCCGATTTTGAAATCAACAACGGTTTCAAACTGCTCGACACCCATCGCGCGAATTTCATCCTCGGACAATGGAACGGGTTTGGACCCAGGGCCCACAAAGCCCGTAACACCACGGGTGTTTCGCACAACATACCAGGATTCATCATTAATAAACATCTTCACAAGAACATATCCGGGGAAAACTTTTTTCAGGGTCGCTTTCTTCTTCCCGTCCTTGATCTCGATCTGCTCTTCCATGGGAACAACAATATCTACAATATAATCCTGCAAATGAGGGTTGTTTTCAACAATTTTCTCCAGATTTGCTTTTACCTTGTTCTCATAACCGGAGTAGGTATGCACAACATACCAGCTTGCTTCTTCAGCCATCTTAATGCGGAGACAAGCTCCTGCCCTCCTTCATAGAATCCGGCGCTTCCCGGTTTATGCAAACACCAGGGTATACAGCTTACCTAAAGCGAAATCCAGAATCCAAATAATACCGCCCAATACAAGGCATGTAATAATGACGGTAAGGGTATTGTTGATCACCTGTTTCCGTGACGGCCAAAGTACTTTCTTCAACTCAGAATAGATGTCTTTGACAAACCTTGCGAGCTTCTGAAAGATACTGGGCTTCTTTTCCTTCTGTGATTTTTCCTTCTGCTGTTTTTCCTTTTGTTGCTTTTCCAATTGTTGCTTTTCTTGTTCAGCCATTGAAAACATCTCCCAACTCTACGCGGATAAACCCGCGCTGATTCGTTTCCTGGTATGCACAATACTCCCTGTAAGGGAGATAAACGGTATACAAATCACCGATGTGCTTACTTTGTTTCCTTGTGTGCTGTGTGCTTCCGGCAGAACCTGCAGTACTTGTTCATTTCCAGTCTGTCCGGATCGTTCTTCTTGTTTTTAATACCATCATAGTTTCTTTGCTTGCATTCGGTACAAGCCATGGTAATCTTAACTCTCATGTGCCACACCCCTTATTGCCTGTTCGTAAAAACAGCTGTTAATTGCAGACGCTGCCTGCATGATGGCAACGGTAACCGCATAAAATTATCCATACATAAAAAAAAGCCTTACATGCAAAGCAGGATTAAGTTTAACATACTTTGTGCTGTCTGTCAAGATGGTTGTTTTTATCAAATTGCAGTCAAGCGGCGTCTTCTGAGCGGCATCTGAGGGGCCTTTTGATCAACTACATTGAAAGCTGCGATTATGTTCTGTAAACTTTCATCATTCAGTTCTATCGAATACTCCTAAGACCCCTGCTTCTTTAGCCGTGGGATAAACAGATTCTCACCTTAATCGCGTTCAATCCCCCCACTAAAGGTGCAGCGGAGGCCCCGCTGAAAATTTTAGTTGCACATTATGCGGGGCAAGTGTATACTCTTAACGTAGTTCCATAATTAATCATATCATGTATTACCAATCGAAAATAAGGTAATGGGGGGTGGTAGAATGGATTCTGGCCCAAGTAGTCATAATAGAGGCATAAAAACTTTTCCAGGCTTTATTCTGCTGCCCTGCAATTGGGTCGTTTAATTATCCCATTCTTTTCGGAAGCCTTCCTTCGGGTTGTTCTTCGGAGTTTAAAGTAAACAGACAGCAGAATGAAATCTGAACATCCCAATTTTAAGCATGTTTCCTATACTTTAAGCTTCTGTAAACCAGAAAAGAAGGGGGTGCTTCATTTGAACTATGAAAAAATCAATCTGCTAATGACTGAAAAGAAATACACGCTCTTGAAAACTGAGCTGGCAAATACTCAACCTGTAGATATTGCAGAATTTTTAAACGGACTGGACGAAAAACAGGCTCTGATTGTTTTCAGGCTGCTTCACAAGGAAATAGCCGCCGATGTTTTTGCCTACCTTTCAACAGAACTGCAGGCGGGTCTGTCCCAACTGGTGAATGAAAAAGAGCTTTCCGACATTCTTGCCGATTTATACTTTGATGATAAGGTAGACCTGCTTGAAGAGATGCCTGCAAATGTTGTAAAAAGAATTCTTCAAAACACCAGCGAGGTTGAACGGAAGTTAATAAACCAGTTTCTGATGTATCCTGAAAACTCAGCTGGAAGCATCATGACAATCGAGTTTGTGAGCCTGAAGAAGGAGATGCTTGTCGAAGAAGCAATTGAAAAGATCAGAAGGACCGCGCCCAACAAGGAAACCATTTATACATGCTATGCCATAGATGCCAAAAGGCATCTTGAGGGGACGGTATCTCTGAAAGATATGGTGTTGTCTTCGCCTGATAAAATTATCAAAGACATCATGGTGAAGGAGCCTATATTTGTCAACACGCACGATGATCAGGAAGAGATTGCTGGTATCTTTAAGAGGTATGACCTGCTTGCATTGCCGGTCGTGGATCATGAGCAGCGGCTGGTTGGAATTATTACCATTGATGATATTGTTGACGTAATTGAAGAGGAAACAACCGAGGATATTTACAAAATGGCTGCTGTACAGCCGACATCAGAAGAATACATTAATGCCGGTGTTTTTTCATTGGCTCGCAAGCGAATTGTTTGGCTTTTGGTATTAATGGTTTCAGCAACCTTTACCGGGCTTATCATCCGAAGCTTTGAATCGGCACTGCAATCGGTCGTAGTGCTAGCCGCTTTTATACCGATGTTGATGGATACCGGAGGAAACGCGGGATCGCAGGCCTCGATCCTTGTCATCAGAAGCATCGTTCTTGGAGAAGTGGAATTCAAGGATATTGCAAAGGTGGTATGGAAGGAGATACGAATCAGTTTTATTGTTGGCATAACTCTGGCTGTATTCAATTTTTTAAGGATCTATTTCCTGGAACGCTATCCATTTGCCATTGCATTAACTGTGTCATTTACTCTTTTTTTTACAGTAATGATAGCGAAAGTACTCGGCGGTGTATTACCACTTGTAGCCAAAAAGCTGAAGCTGGATCCGGCAATAATGGCAAGCCCTTTGATTACAACCATCGTCGATGCGGTGGCTTTGCTCATTTACTTTTATTCTGCAATTTGGTTTATCGGGATCGAAATGTAAAGTGGCAGGATGCCTCCCATATTTTTAATGGATGTAACCAAATGAGCAACCGCTTCAACCGCAAGTACCAAGCAGGCTTTTTCAGGCTACCCGTCAGAAATGAGAGTGAAAGTACCTTGCATCTTTTATCAAATGCCTAAGCCCCTGCCTCATAGCGTATTTTTTAGCCCTTTGGGCTAAAAAACGCGTGGCGGGGGATAAAACGATTTCTGCTTCAGTGGCGGGTACAATCCCCCACTAGAGGTGCGTACCAACTGGAACGCACCACAAGCCTCGACCCGTTACTGAAGGGCATTGGATAAAATGCTCGCGGATCGTTCGTAACTATCAGAGATAGTTACGAACTAGTTGCACACAAAACGCGCAAGTCGGGAGTGTACCGCAGGCTTCAGCCGAGGAACACTCCCCCTGAAGGTGCTTTCAGCGCCCGCGTTTTGGCGCACAATTCGAGCAAGTACTCATTGAATCTTTGCTCCATTCCAAGGGATCTGTTATTTGACAAGGACAACAGCCCCCAGTCAGATATGCTGTCATTTTAAGCTGAACGGCGACCTTTTCTCGGAAAGACAAAAAAAGGGCAATACCCTCGTTGCGGAGAGGTTATTGCCCTTTTAAAAATGCTGTGTTACCTTATTGAAAATGTGCTATTTGGATTTGATAGCGGCTTGGGCTGCTGCCAGCCTTGCAATGGGCACACGGAACGGCGAGCAGGATACATAGTTCAGCCCGACGTTATGACAGAACTCGATGGAAGAAGGATCTCCACCATGTTCACCACAGATACCCAGCTTAATATTGGGTCTGGTTGATTTTCCTTTTTCAACAGCAATCTTAACCAGCTCTCCAACACCCGTCTGATCCAACCTGGCAAACGGATCGGATTCGTAGATCTTTTTGTTGTAGTATTCTTCCAGGAATTTGGCAGCGTCATCACGGCTGAAACCAAAGGCCATCTGGGTAAGGTCGTTGGTTCCGAAGGAGAAGAATTCGGCTTCGGTGGCAATTGCATCGGCAGTAATGGCTGCTCTCGGAATTTCGATCATGGTGCCGACCAGGTATTGAAGGTTAACGCCCGCTTCTTTAATGACTTTGTCCGCTGTTTCAACAACGATGTTTTTCACATATTTCAGTTCCTTCACTTCACCCACCAGTGGGATCATGATCTCGGGGATAACGTTCATGCCGGCTTTGTTTACATTAATAGCTGCTTCGATAACTGCCCGGGTCTGCATTTCAGCGATTTCCGGATAGGATACCGCCAGACGGCAGCCTCTGTGGCCCATCATCGGGTTGAATTCATGCAGTTCAGCAACAACGCCCTTTAAGTCTGCTGTGGTGATGCCTAAATCCTTTGCCAGCAGTTCGATATCTTCTGCCGCCTGGGGAAGGAATTCATGCAGCGGAGGATCCAGGAAACGGATTGTAACCGGGTATCCCTTCATTTCTCTGAACAGTCCTTCAAAATCCGCACGTTGCATGGGAAGCAGCTTATCCAAAGCTTTTCTTCTCTGCTCTTCGGTGCGGGCAACAATCATTTCGCGCATGGGCTCGATTCTGTCGCTGTCGAAGAACATGTGCTCGGTACGGCACAGGCCGATACCTTCGGCGCCAAATTTCAATGCTTGGGCAGCATCTGCCGGTGTGTCGGCATTGGCTCTGATCTTCAATTTACGGGTTTCGTCAGCCCATTGCATCAGGGTGGCAAAATCACCTGTCATCTTCGGGGGTTCGGTGGGCAGTTGCTCTCCGTAAACATTTCCGGTGGAACCATCCAGGGAAATCCAATCCCCTTCGTTATATTTTCTTCCGTTCTTATCAAAGAAGCATTTATCTTCTTCAAGGATTTTAATCTCGCCACAGCCGGCAACGCAACAGGTACCCATACCACGGGCAACAACGGCTGCGTGGGAAGTCATTCCGCCGCGGGCGGTCAGGATACCCTGGGAAACATGCATGCCTCCGATATCCTCAGGAGAGGTTTCAAGACGAACTAGAACCACCATAGAGATCCCGCTCTGGACGGCTGCTTCCGCATCCTCAGCGGTGAAATAAACCTGGCCGGTTGCAGCGCCGGGGGATGCGGGCAGACCCTTGGCAACCACAGTGGCGGCCTTCAGGGCTTTTGGTTGAAATTGGGGATGCAGCAGTGCATCAAGCTGTTTCGGTTCCACCTTCAACACAGCCTCTTCCTTGGAAATCATCCCTTCATTGACCAAATCGATGGCAATCTTTAACGCTGCGGCTGCAGTTCTCTTTCCGTTTCTGGTTTGAAGCATGAACAGTTTCCCGCGCTCGATGGTAAACTCCATATCCTGCATATCGCGGTAATGCTTTTCAAGCGTGTTGGCAATATCAACAAACTGCTGATAAGCCTGATTGTTTGTTTCCTTTAAATGATCAATGGATTGCGGTGTACGGATACCTGCAACAACGTCTTCTCCCTGCGCGTTCATCAGGAACTCACCGTAGAGTTTCTTTTCACCGGTTGCGGGGTCTCTTGTAAAGGCAACACCTGTTCCGGAGTCTTCCCCCATATTTCCATAAACCATTTCCTGTACGTTGACAGCGGTACCCCAATCGTACGGAATATCATTCATTCTTCTGTAGTATATTGCCCTTGGATTGTCCCAGGACCTGAAAACAGCCTTAATGGCTTCCATCAGCTGAACCCTTGGATCCTGCGGGAAAGCTTCTCCCTTTTCCTTCAGGTATAACTCCTTGAACTGTTTTGCCAGAAGCTTCAGATCATCGGCATCAAGCTGTGTATCGTTGGTAACCCCTTTTTGCTCTTTCATGGCATCCATGATCGCGTCAAATTTAGACTTTTTGATTTCCATCACCACGTCGGAAAACATGGTAATGAAACGTCGGTAGCTGTCATATGCAAAACGTGGGTTGTTGGTCAGTTTTGCCAGACCTTCCACAACAATGTCATTCAGGCCGAGGTTCAGGATTGTATCCATCATACCAGGCATGGAAGCTCTTGCACCGGAACGCACTGAAACCAGGAATGGGTTTTGGAGATCTCCAAATTTTTTACCCACAACCTCTTCCGTTTTTGCAAGGCTTGCATAAATTTCATCTTCAATTTCCTTCGCAATGACCTTACCATCCTGATAATAACGGGTGCAGGCTTCGGTGGTCACCGTAAAGCCCCTTGGTACCGGCAGGCCTAGTCCGGTCATTTCCGCAAGGTTGGCACCTTTTCCGCCGAGAAGGTTTCTCATCGACGCATTGCCTTCCTTAAAAGAATAAACATATTTTGCCATATTTTCTCTCCTCCTATGAACAACCATGATATCTC
>JAAYJG010000351.1 GCA_012523055.1 Ruminiclostridium sp.
GAAACCTGTCTACAAGATGCCGGACTGCGAGTACATACACCGCGAGATGGCAAGGAAGGGTGTCACATTGCAATTGCTCTGGTTCGAGTACAACGACAAGTGCCGGGATGCCGGTGAAACTCCCTACCAGCTCACGCAGTTCAAGAAATACTACCATGATTTCGTAATCAAGACCAGAGCGACCATGCATATCAACCGCAAGCCGGGGGAAATCATGGAAGTGGACTGGGCCGGAACACCTGCCGGGGTCATTAATACAGATACCGGTGAAGTTATGGATGCATATGTCTTTGTTTCGGCATTGCCCTACAGCGGGTATGCATATGCCGAAGCATTCTTCCGCCAGAACCAGGAAGCGTGGATCACCGCTCACGTGAACGCCTATGAGTTCTTCGGCGGGGTGGCACATATTCTCGTGCCGGACAACCTGAAAACAGGGGTTGTGAAGAACACCCGGGATGAAACCGTGCTTAATAAGACATACCAAGACCTTGCGGAACATTACTGTACGGCCGTCATCCCGGCCAGGGTGAAGGCACCGAAAGACAAACCGACGGTTGAAGGTTCAGTGGGAAACATCACCACTTTTATTCTGGCATCAATCAGGAACCAGCAGTTTTTCTCCTTGCAGGAACTGAACTCCGTTATACGAGAAAAGCTGTATGCGTTCAACCACAAGCCGTTCCAGAAGAAAGATGGAAGCCGGGCGTTGTTATTCGCTGAGGAAAAGGCATTCCTTTCACCGTTGCCAAATCACCCATTTGAATTGGCAGAATGGAAAATCGCCACAGTGCAGTACAATTATTGCATCAGTGCAGATGGCCAGTTTTACTCCGTTCCCTATGAGTACATCAAACACAAGGTGGATGTGAGGCTGACAGGCAGAGTGGTTGAAGTCTTTTTTGAAGGGAACCGCATCTGCTCCCATGTCCGCCTCCGCGGACGTTCAGGGCAATACAGCATAATGGATGGCCATATGCCACCGAACCACAAGCAATACGCGCAATGGAACGGCGAGCGTTTCAGGGGCTGGGCTGCGAAAATCGGTGCGAATGCGGCCGTCGTTGTGGAATCGATTCTCACCGCAAACAAAGTGGAGCAACAGGGCTACCGGGCTTGCATGGCACTTCTCAAGCTAAGCGACCAATACACGCCGCAGCGTCTGGAGGTTGCCTGCACAAAAGCCCTCAGGTATACCCCACACCCCAGTTACAAAGCCGTCCAGGCCATACTTAAATCAGGGCAGGACAAACTCGTTGACGAAACAGTGTCTAACGCTACCGCATCTAGGTTCGGCTTCACCCGTGGCGCAGACTACTACGGAAGGGGGCGCGAATGATGCTGGACAACAAAACTATTAGCAAGCTTCACGAGATGAAACTCAGCACCATGGCCTCCGCCTTTCAGGGTCAGCTTGACAGGAAAAGCTTCGCAGACCTGTCTTTCGAGGAACGCTTCGGGCTACTGGTGGATGCCGAATGGACATCAAGGAAGAATAACCGGCTGAAACTACTGGTCCGCAAGGCAGATTACGCCCTTCCCGGCGCCTCACTGGAAGACATCGAGTACCATGCCGACCGGAAGCTAGACAAGGCACTTATCACAAGGCTTGGAACCTGTAACTATGTCCATGATTGCAACAATATCATCGTCCTCGGTGCTACCGGCAGCGGCAAAACCTATCTCTCGTGCGCCTTTGGTATGGCAGCTAGCCGGAACTTTTTAACCGTCCGGTATGTGCGGCTGCCTGAACTGTTAGCAGAGTTGGCTGTAGCGCGTGCCGAAGGCACCTATCGTAAGGTCATCAAGCAATACAAGCAGGTCAAACTGCTGGTCTTAGACGAGTGGCTGCTGTACCCTCTCAAGGAGTTCGAATCGCGTGATCTGCTGGAAATCGTGGAGAGCCGTCACAAGAGGGCTTCGACGATCTACTGCTCCCAGTTTGAAGTGAGGGGTTGGCATGATAAAATCGGAGAACCAACATTAGCTGATGCGATCTGCGATCGCATTGTACACGATTCATATACTATCGTGATTGACGGTGTAGATTCCATGCGAAAACGTAAAGGGATAAGGGAAGAAGTCTGACGGCTTCACCGGGGCTCTGCCCCAGACCCCAAAGTTTAAAGCTTTGGTTTTCCAAGGAGAGTGGTAACTTTGCCTACCAAAAAGGGAAAGAGCGATACGTGTGCCGCATCACTCTCCTTGCTAAACCTTGCCGTCTGCTCAGGTCGCTCTCCAGCGTTGCCCTATCCCGACCGCAAGTAAAAGCAACTCAAGTGTACAATGGCATTATTTGAATGTCAATGTACAACCTCAGCGACGCAGGTGTCAAAGATAAGCGGCGCAAGTGTCAAACCGCCGCGGCTCAGAGTGTAAAACGCAGCCGACATATTCACAATTGTTTTATTACATGGAGGAGGTTTGTCCTTCTGGTCTTTGCAAAGCATTGTTGAGCAACTAAAATCTGATTTTCATGTTGTTACACCCATAATCGATGGCCATGGTGAGGATGGTGACGAAGATTTCATAAGCATTCAGGATTCAGCTGGGAAAATTATAGAGTATATTGATACAAAATGTTACGGTAGAGTATTTGCTGTTGGTGGATTGTCAATCGGCCCGCAAATAGTAATAGAGGTTCTGTCTCAACGGGCAAACATAGCCGAATATGCGATTATTGAAAGCGCATTGGTATATCCAATCAAAGGAACTACGGCTATGACAGTTCCAACATACAAACTTTTTTATGGATTGGTTAAAAAAAGATGGTTTTCCAAGCTGCAAGCAAAAACGCTTTGTGTCCCTGCTGATATGTTTGAACAGTATTATCAGGATAGTTTGAAAATATCAAAACAATCGCTAATCAATATCACACTGAGCAACGGAAACTATAACCTAAGCAATAGCATTGTAAATACTAAAGCAAAGGTGTTGATTATTGTTGGGGAAAAAGAAATTGGGATTATGAGAAAATCTGCCCGACGATTAAACGAGGTAATTAAAGGTAGTGAACTTTATATAGCACCGGCAAAGAAACATGGTGAACTGAGTTTGCTGAATCCTAAGAAATATGTTGAAATAGTAAAGTCGTTCTTTGCTAAATGCTGATAGTGTTTTATTTTTCAGAAGTCTTAGTTTAGGAAAACCGACAGGAAGTGTTAGGATAAGTATTAACAAAAGGGGATTACTTTTTCTGACTATTCAATGAAAAAATGAAACCACTTCTGCCCACCAGAGTTCTTATACAAAGTTTCAATAATTTGGTTGACAAATATGACTTACATGTGTAAGCTATATTTAAGCTCACATATGTAAGCGTACTTTTTCATAATAAAAACTGAATTTGATAGTCATAGGCATTGCAGTATTTGTTTTTACCGAATATCTCAACTATTTATATCAACATGAAGAATCAGAACGCTGAAAATACCCCGAAACAACTGTTGTTGATATAATAGACTTACTTGTACAATATTCACTGTACTCAGGAAAGAGGGTAAACACCGATGTATAAGAAATTAAAACAGATGGTCAGTTTGTGTATTGTCACAATGCTTTTTTTATTATCAACTCAAACGATAACAGCTGAAAACTTCCGCTTCGCTGATGTGCCTGAAGAACATTGGGCTTATAAAGCTGTCCATGACTTGCGTGAATTAGGTATCACAGAAGGTATTGATAAAAATAACAATAATTATGGCATGGGATTGGAAATAACAAGAAGTGAATTTGTAACCTTTTTGGTTAGATTAATGAAATGGGATCTGATAACTCCTGAAGCAGGAAGCTTTATCGATAATAAGGATACTGCCAAATGGTATTACTCCTATATCGAAACAGCTCTTGCCAAAGGAGTAATATCAAAAAACGATGATGCATTCCATCCTGAAGACCCTATCACCCGTGAAGATATGGCTATTATGCTCGTAAAAACTTTAGGATATGATTCGCTTGCATCCCAACTCAATCAATATGAGAGCGATTTTGAAGATGTATCAAATAATAAAGATAATGATTATGACGTTAACTCAGTATACATAATTTTTTGTGAGGTGATACAGCTAAACAAAACACGGTTAAATAACTCACAACCAAAAAACCTACGGTTGAACCTGTAGCAGAATTCATCCAGATA
>JAAYJG010000044.1 GCA_012523055.1 Ruminiclostridium sp.
CCCTTTTCAGAATAGCCTCCTGGGAAATGCCAGGCTTATAATCCAGGGAATCCAAACTCCACTGTATCGTGTCATATCCGGCTTGCCTGGCGATGTCGATCACATTGTTATTATAGTCACCATATGGTGCCCTGAACAGTGTCGGTTTTACTCCTGTGGTATCCTCAATGGTTTTTGTACAATCGGTGATCTCTCTTTTTATTTTTTCCTTGTTCAGCGCGCTCATTTTAAAATGATTCTCCGAATGATTTGCAACATCATGACCCTGTTCGGCGATCATTTTTGTTTCTTCAGGATTTCGCCTCACCCATTCCCCAACAAGAAAGAAAGTGGCCTTTACGTTTTTTTCCTTCAGAATATTCAGGATCACTGGAATATCCTTAGCCCCCCATGCACAATCAAAGGTGATCGCAACCCTGTTCTCCTGGTTCTCCACACTGTAAATCGGGATGATCCTGGTATTTCCGCTTGCTGCCCTTGTTTCATCCGTAATCAAAAAATAGATCAATAAGACAGCTGCCAGTAAACACATAGCCCATCCGACTATTCTCCTGTTCTTATGTGTCATGATCTTTTCTCCTGTCCAAGGTTTCACATTTTATATATACACGCGTTTTCTCTGATTATTCTTGAATTTCTCACAGTCATTTGTGCGGAAGCATCCAACCCTCTTCAGCAATGTATAACAGGCAAGGAAAAACCCTGTTCAAACGAACAGGGTGAACTCAACTAATGAACTATAGGTGGAATTTACACTATGTATAAAGGGACTACTAAAAAGTAAGCTGCAAGGTGACAAACCCATCAGTCTGCCAGCAATTCGGGTAAAAATGTTATAATTCCAGGGAAAATTAATAAAAGAATGATGCAGGCGCAAAGCGCAATCAAAAATGGCCACACCCCTTTAAAAATGGTTTCAAGCGAGATATCCTTTGCCACACCCTTAATAATAAACACATTCATTCCAACGGGTGGTGTGATGACCCCCATGGCAACAACCATGACGATGATCACGCCAAACCAAATGGGGTTGTAACCCAGAACATCCACAACTACAGGATAGAAAATTGGCACTGTTAACAACACCATGGCTAATGCATCGATAAAACAGCCGAGAATCATGTAAATGAGAAGGATCACCAGCATGATAATAAAAGGAGGCAGCTGCAGGTTTGCAGCCCAGGTAGCCATTTCATACGGAAGCCGGCTGACTGCGATAAATCGACCAAAAACCATCGCACCTGCGACCAGCAGCATGATCATCGCTGTTGTTCGGGTGGTGTCTTTCAGGGACTTAACAACCCCCTCCCACTTCAATTCATTTCGGGCAAGGGTAACCAGCAGGATGCTTCCTGCCCCAACCGCACCGGCCTCGGTGGGGGTAAACCAGCCCAGGAACAACCCACCCAAAGACACGAGGAAGGTTATCAGAACTTCCGGAATACCGCCTTTCCAAAAGCCATTCGAGTCGATGCTGCTTTCCTGTGGCTTGTACGGAGCCAGCGAAGGATTCCTTTTGACCAATATAAAAATGGTAACCATATAAAACAACATCAACAATAAGCCGGGTACAATTCCTGAAATAAAAAGCTTTCCAATGGATTGCTCTGTGGCCACGCCATATACGATAAAGATGACGCTTGGTGGTATTAGCACGCCCAAAGCACCTGCCGCAGCTACGCTGGCAGTTGAAAGGGAGTCGTCATACCCGTATTTCCGCATTTCTGGCAGTGCTATGGCACCCATCGTCGCCGCAGTGGCTGTATTGGACCCACAAATTGCCCCGAACACAGCACAGGCAGCCTGTGTGGCAATAGCCAGACCACCAGGCATCTTGCCCACTAACCTGTGTGCCATGGCATAAAGGCTTGTTCCCACACCGGAATAATAGGCGATGAAGCCCATCCAAACAAACATTGGAATTACACTAAGCGTATAGGATGAAAAATTTGAGAAAATTTCGGTTGAGACCATGTTCAGTGCTGCCGAAGGCGAAACAAGAATGGTAAACCCCACAAAGCCCACCGCAAACATGGAATAAGCAATGGGTATTTTCAACGCAATCAGAATGAGAAGTACGACTACACCCAGAATTCCAATCGTCACTGGTGTCATTTTTGCTCCACCCCCTTCACCAGGTTTACGAACTCTACCAGGAACAACAGCACAAAACCCAACCCCACCATGAAAATAAAGGGATAGAATGGGATTTGAGCTGTCGCTGACACTTCACCACTGGCAATCACTTTAAAGCCATGAAGAAACACCCGGTAGCTGATGAAAAGAAGAAGCACCATAATCATACCACCTGTTACGGTATGAATTACTTTCTGTAATTTCATATGCATTTTTTCCACAATAAACTCTATGGCGATATGGGCTTTCTGTATGGCACACCATGCAAGCCCAAAAGCTATCACCACAGCAGTTAAAAAACCAACAACCTCATAAACCCCTTGGATAGGTTTATTTACAAGTGCTCTAAGAAGTATGTTGACTACCACCAGCGTCATGGTAGCCACAATGCCCCAGCCTGCTATGTTGTCCAAGATCTGGCTTGTTTTTATAACAAAGCCCTCCAGTTTTTTCATCTATGTACCTCCGAATAGCTTTCAGTTGATATCTGTAATACTCGAAAACTAACCTGTTTCATGTATAAACGCTATTACATACATGAAACAGGTAATTTTCAGAATTATCATACATGTTTATTCTCTCGTAAAGAGCTTCCGCAGTGAGCTTAATACTCGTTATTGTATTTTTCAGCCAGCCTTCTCACCGTGTCAATCGCTTTCTGACCGGCCTCGCCCTTGGCGGCGATATATTTGTCGATCATGGGTTCCACGCACTGAATCCATCTTGCTGTTTCTTCAGCGGAAAGATGGGTGACCTCCATTTTTTCTTCATTAATGGCCCACTCAAGCGCAGCTTCATTTTGTGCGTCCCACAGCCCAATGCCAACCTCTTCATGGAACTTCTCGGTGGTATCGGTGATAACCTTTTGCAGATCAGCCGGTATGGAATTCCACTTCTGCAGGTTCATTGTGATATAGAACAAATTGTTGTATAAAAACGGAGTCATCGTGAGATAATCGACGACCTCGCCATGCTTCCATGCCTTTAAGACCTCGATGGGCGCAAGGTTTCCGGCTACAATTCCCTTTGAAAGAGCTTCGTAGGCATCGGATTGGGGCATTCCGACCGGTACTGCCCCGGCGAGCTTGAGTGTTTCGGCGCTAAGCCCTGTGGCCCTGATCTGCATGTTTTTGATGTCATCCAGCGTTGTAACCCTGGTTTTTGTAAACAGATCGCCCGGGCCTGTGGCGATGACCATTAACATTTTTGTATCTTGTACGCATTTGGGGTTCAGCTCTTGAATGCCCTCCCAGGCAACCTTGCTGGCGACCTTAGAATTTTTATAGACAATGCCGGGCTGCTCGAAGGCTTCCATTTCAGGGAAACGGCCAATGTTGTATGAAAAACAGGACAGACCGATATCTGCTGCGCCTTCCACCACATTGTCATAAATGTCGGCAGCTTTGAACAAGGTTTCTCCGGGATAGCTTGTGATAACCACCCTGCCGTTTGTAGCCTCGCTAATCGCCTTGGCCCAACCCTGAACCAATTGGGTTTCAGCCGGATGGGGTCCCGGGAAGAAATGAGCCAGCTTCAGCTCGATTTTTTCAGCCTTGTCGGCTGATACGGCACCGACGCAACCTGCCTGAATTGTAAGAAGTGCCAATAAGACCAGAACTACCAATACCTTCACTGGAATAGACC
>JAAYJG010000352.1 GCA_012523055.1 Ruminiclostridium sp.
ACAAACTGTATCAAACACTGCCCTACCGAAGCCATTCGAGTAAGAAACGGCAAGGCGATCATCATCAAAGAACGCTGTATCGACTGTGGTGAATGTATAAAGGTATGTCCGTACCGCGCAAAAAAAGCGGTTACGGATCCATTTTCGCTTATCCAGGAATACCGGTACAAGGTTGCGATTCCAGCCCCTTCACTTTATGGGCAATTCAATCGCACGTTTTCAAGGGACAGGGTTTTACAGGGGCTGATAAAGCTGGGCTTTGACTGGGTGCTTGAGGTTTCCCAGGCAGCCGAGATTGTTTCGGATGCAACCCGTATCCTGCTGGAGTCGGGAGATCTTAAAAAACCCGTCATTTCTTCCGCCTGCCCCGCTGTGGTTCGCCTGGTTCAGGTTCGTTTTCCAAACCTGATCCCCAATCTTTTAAAAATAGAGTCCCCCATGGAGCTGGCAGCAAGAATCGCCAAGGACACTGTCTGTAAAGAGAAGGGCATTCCTTTGGAGGATATCGGGGTATTCTTTATTTCGCCCTGCGCGGCAAAGGTTACCAGTGTCAAAGCCCCATATGAGAAGAAGGAGTCCAGCGTCAATGGGGTGCTGGCTATGAAGGATATCCATATTCCACTGTTGGACAAAATGGGCAAAATTCCTGAAGACATTGAAAGCGATCTGGTCTGCTCCGGTTTTGACGGAGTGGGATGGGCGCGTTCCGGCGGTGAAAGTTATGCGCTGCGAAATGAACAGTATCTTGCGGTACATGGAATTCATCAGGTGATCAAAATTCTTGAGGAGATTGTAGAAGATCGCCTGGAGGGTGTCGAATTTGTTGAATGCCTGTCCTGTACCGAAGGCTGCCTTGGCGGGCCATTAACGGTTGTGAACCCCTTTGTGGCCAGGACCAATTTAAAATGGCAGATTAAAAAGGCAAAACAGCAGGATTTCTCGGGGGTCAACAGCTCAAGAGGCTATGAGGATCTGCTTTGGACCGAGGACGTGGAATATAAACCCATCCTAAAGCTGGATGACGATATGATGAAGGCCATGAGAAAAATGCAAAAAATGCAGGAAATTAATGAAGGCCTTCCCGGGTTGGATTGCGGGGCATGCGGCGCACCTAGCTGTCAGGCGCTCTCAGAGGATATTGTCCGTGGGCTGGCCAGTGAAACCGACTGTATTTTCAAGCTAAGGGAAAAGGTTACCAGCCTTTCAAAACAGATGAAAGCATTGGAACAGCATGCGAAAGAAAATCCATAACATCTTATTGCTACAAAACAAAAAATAAAAATATGCAGCAATAAGGTTCCGCTGGCTGGTTGCGGGTGTAGCCCACCAGGAGGGAAGCCAATGACCGTTTTGGAGTTTGTTCAAAAAAATGGATACAATCTGTTAAGCGGCGCAGACAATGCTGCTCAAACAAGCATATCGGGTGTGTACATCTGTGATCTGCTCAGCATGGCCATGGCAGGTGTGAAGGATCGGAACCTGTGGATCACCGTACATACGAATATCAATATTGTTGCGGTAGCCTCTTTGACAAACGCAGCCTGTGTTGTCATTCCTGAATCCATTCCGGTTGATGAGATTACGGTAAAACGGGCGGAAGAACAGGGGATTGTGCTTGTTCAGGCGCCCCACGACAGTTATGAGATAGCCATCCGCTACTTTTTACAGTCAGGCGGCAGACTGCCATGATGAAAGCTGCAACAGACCTGCATATCCATTCATGTCTGTCCCCCTGTGCAAGCAGCGACATGACCCCCAACAATATCGTGCTGATGAGCAAGCTAAAGGGGTTGGATGTGATAGCCGTCTGTGATCATAACCACACTGGAAACCTGAAAGCTGTTTCACAGCTTGCCCTGTCACAGGGGATTCTTCTTCTTCCCGGCCTCGAACTGGAAACCAGTGAGGAAATCCATCTTCTTTGTTACTTTCCTTCCCTTGATTCCATTGAACAACTGCAATCCGAATTAAATCAATATTATCAGTACATTCCCAATCGAGAAGATATCTTCGGGCCCCAATGGATTTTGGATGCCCAGGATGAGCCCCTGGAAAAGATTGATTTTTTACTGACGACCTCCACCACTTTGGATTTATACCAGGCTGTAGCCTTGGTTCGCGATTTGGGTGGGGTTCCCGTTCCTGCCCATGTAGACAGAGAATCCTACAGTATCCTCTCAAACCTTGGAACAGTTCCCGCAGATCTGAGCCTGTTCACGCTTGAGTTGTCCAGAAACACTACCAAAGAACGCTTTTTTCAGCAGCACCCGGAATATATGGAAAGAAGGTTTATCACCAGTTCGGATGCTCACGATTTGAGCATGATCCTGGAAAGAAGCTTTTTTATGGATTTGGAAGAGCGCAGCGTCGCCTGCCTCATTGAAAAACTAAAAGCGGGCTCGTTACACTGAGGTTACTGTTTAAAGGTAATAGGTTTCACAGGAGTAACGGGAGTGACATATAACCATCGGCAGGCTCTGTTACATGGTTGCGATAAAATTGCCGGGTATGTTATAATGCGCTCAGGAAATGATTGGTCAGGTGTGTGCCCAATCAACCTGTTTTGGATGAGTTGAGTATATGGAGGATTTTGGATGAATTTTAATACCACCATTTCAAAAATAGAAAGACTGGCTGATGACATTTATCTGCTGCGCCTTCAATCAGAAGAAATCTCCGAGCAGGCCGTTCCGGGCCAGTTTGTAAATATCCGGTGCAGTACCGGGCTTGATGCGTATTTAAGGCGCCCCATCAGTATTTGCAGGGTTGATCGGGATCACCATACCTTCGATATTGTTTATATGAACCGGGGCAGAGGAACCAACCTGCTGTGCTCTCTGTGCGAAGGTGATACACTGGATGCCATGGGTCCGCTGGGCAAAGGCTTCACCCTGCCGCAAAAGGGAGAAAAGATTGCGGTTGTGGGTGGGGGGATAGGCATTTTCCCCCTGTTATTCCTGTTGAGCGAAAGCCAATGTGCTGAAAAAACAGCTTTTCTCGGGTTCCGTACGAAGGAAGCCATCGTCTTAAGGGAAGAATTTGAAAAGGCTTCTGATAAGCTTGTGATTGCCACCGATGACGGAAGCGACGGGATAGACGGTTTAATCACCGCGCCATTTCAAAGCTGGCTGGAAGAAGCAAGACCAGATCGTGTATATACCTGCGGCCCGGAGCCAATGATGAATATCGTCGGCAGGTTGTGTGTTGATAAGGGAATATTCTGTGAAGTATCGATGGAACAGCGTATGGGCTGCGGCATCGGGGCTTGTTTGGTTTGCGCCTGCAAAGTGAATGACGCAGACGACTACCAGTATGCCCATGTTTGCAAGGATGGCCCGGTTTTTCCCGCTGAACGCGTAATCAGATGGTAACCAGAGTGCTGGTACCGTGGATCAACCCCGAAGCCTATCAGCCCTGGCCAGAGGGAAGGGGCTCAGGTACCCTGGTCAACCCCGGAACTCACCTGCCCATAGTATTGTCAAGGAGGAACTGCGCTTGGACTTAACAGTGAACATCGCCGGCTTGAAAATGAAAAACCCGGTTATCGCCGCATCAGGCACCTTCGGCTTTGGCCGTGAATATGGCAACTACTTTGACCTGAGCCGCCTTGGGGGGATCTCGGTGAAAGGGCTGACCCTCGAACCAAGAAAAGGCAACGCGCCGCCGAGAATTGCCGAGACACCCGGTGGAATCCTGAACAGTGTAGGGCTGCAAAACCCGGGAGTTCATGCCTTTATCCGGGATGAGATTCCATTTTTAAGAAGGTATGATGTAAAAATTATCGCCAATGTCGCCGGAAATACCATCGACGAGTATTGCCGCATGGCAGAGATCCTGTCTGAAGCGGATATTGATGCCATTGAACTGAATGTATCCTGCCCCAATGTAAAGGAAGGCTGTATTCTGTTCGGCAGCACGCCAAAGGGTATTTCACAGGTAACCAGCGCCGTGCGCAAGGTTTGTAAAAAACCACTGATTGTCAAGCTTACTCCGAATGTCGCCGATATTGCGCAAAACGCCCTGGCAGCTGAAGAAGCCGGTGCGGATTCGGTCAGCCTGATCAACACCCTTCTGGGCATGGCCATCGACATCGACAAAAGAAAGCCCATCCTTGCGAATATCATGGGCGGTCTTTCCGGCCCTGCAGTAAAACCCGTTGCCGTCCGGATGGTATATCAGGTGGCAAATGCGGTTAAAATTCCTGTGATCGGCATGGGCGGCATATCCAATGGAAATGATGCGATTGAATTTTTTCTGGCCGGTGCCACTGCGGTCATGATAGGAACCGCAGGGTTTGTAAACCCCGGCGTTTGGGTGGAGACGGCTGAAGGGATTGAAGCCTATATGAACAGGCATGGGTTTGAAAAAATGAGTGAGTTAACCGGTGCATTGCAGGTTTAAGCGCCTTATATACAAAGTGCGGGAATCTGCTTTGGAGTGTTCTTCCACTAAATTATTTACTCAGACATAGCCCTCAATTTCAGAGTTTTTTTCCAATACCCATGTCCCTGGTTTTTAGTCAGACAAAGCCATTGCAAAAAATGGATTGTGAAAGGAAGTAACGATGAAAACCAAAATGATCATTGTCCGTCATGCGGAAGCCGTCGGGAACAAAATCCGTGAGTTTCACGGCTGGACCGATGAAGGAATCACCGAAAGAGGAACCCTTCAGGCACAACAGGTTGCACAAAGGCTGAAAGACACACCCATTGACGTTATTTACAGCAGTATTCTGAAGCGAACAATGGAAACCGCCGGTTTTATCGCTCGGATGAAGAATCTGCCCATCCTCTCCCGCGAAGATTTGAAGGAGATCAATGGAGGACTGTGGGAAGGCATGCGCTGGGATGATCTGCTCGCAAAATATCCCGATGAATATCACATCTGGGAAACCAAACCTCATCTGCACCAAATGCCAGAGGGTGAAAGCATGGAAGCTTTCCGGCAAAGGGTTGTTTGCGCGATAACAGACATTTTTCAAAGGGAAGAAGGCAAAAACATTTGCGTCGTGACCCATGGTACAGTTATCCGGGTTCTGATGTGTTGGTTCAAAGGATTGCCTTTGGAGGATATTGTCAGGATTACCTGGTATGATAATACCGCTGTAACTATAGTTATCAAAGACAACGATACGTTTCAAATAGAGTTGGAAGGGGATACAGCCCATCTGGATGGAACCACCAGCACCTTGGAAAACCAACAATGGTTTATTGAATATCGGGAAAAATTCAATCTGCAAAACAAGTAACGGGGCAGTTTTTCTGGCTCTCAGGAACTGGATGAATGGAGGATTTTATGGCGAACAATACTAAAAACCTTGTGAAAGCTCTGTTCCAAACAAAGGCCATACGGGTATGCCCGTCTGACAGCCCTTTTTGGTATACCTCGGGTAAAATTGGGCCTTACTACATCAACACTCATTTTCTGTACGGCAGCGAAGACAAGGCGAATGCCCTTCTGAAAATAATCGATGCTGCAGCCGCGAACAAGGATCAGTGCTCTGAAATCGTGGCCGCGCAGGTTATGGAAAACTACAGCCAGGATCCTGTTTATAAAAGTTGCATGGATACGCTTCTGGAAACCATTCAAAAAACCATCCCCGTAGATTCCATCGACTATATTTCAGGTGGGGAGCGGCGAGACTGGTTTTTCTCGCTGGTTGCTTCCAAGCTGTTGAACAAGCCCCATATCACTATTTTTAAGGATTTGGACGCAAGAATTTTTTATGGGGGAAAAACAGAAAAAGTTGCCTCACTGAAAGGAGCACGCGTTTTACATATTGCTGATCTGATCACCAGCGCGTCCAGCTATGAACGGGCGTGGGTCCCCGTTATCCAAAAGGCAATGGGGAACTTTAAAGCTTCCTTTGTTATCATCGACAGGATGCAGGGAGGCCATGAACTACTGGAAAGCATGGGTGTGGCTTCACATGCCCTTGTCAGGATTGACCGAAGCGTATTCCGGGAAGCTTGTGATAAACAGTATATCAATTCAGCGCAATATGACATGATCATTCAATATATGAACGACCCGGATGGTTTTATGAAAGGCTTCTTTACGGAACGTCCCGAATTCATCGAAAACGCCCTGAAGGGCGATGAAAAGACGGCAAAAAGAGCAAGATTGTGTATAGAAAGCGGCTTTTGTGAAATTTAAACCTGCATCGTCATGGAAATGATGGTTCCATTCGGCTCGTTGGGCCGAATCATAAAGCTGGAGGACACCTTTTTCAAAATGGACAGCCCCCAGCCCCGGATTGTCAGATCATCCATGCCCTGGATCACCTTTTCCAGGTTTAAAAGCTCGGGGTGGATTCCAATTCCCGAATCAGAAACCTCCAGCACAATAGAGTCTGAAAGCCTGAGAAGATATACCGATACAGGCCCTCCAAGCTTGTTATAACCATGCTCTATAGCGTTTACGACCAGTTCGTTGATGGCTATTTTTAAAAAGAAACGAATATTTTCATCGATCTCGATTGAATCAATGACGGTTTCGATCATTTGGATAAAGGCTTCCAGGAGCTCTGCATTATATTCCAATACGGCAGAAATAGAGAACTTTTTTGGCGGCATGTCTCCTCCGGTTGGCTTTCGTCTTGTTTTTCCGATAAAAAATGCAGTACGGATACAGTCATACACACAAAGCATCAGCTTACACGTTATTATACCTGAAATGGAGCAGAAAAGAAATGAATTTCCCGATTGATTTCGAAAAAAAGTTCCAAACACTGATGAGTTTATCGGAATATGACGAATTCCCGTCTTTAGACGTTAACACCATAAATCTTTAGGAGTAAAATTTATACAAATCACCTTCAAAAGCCTAAAAATAAGGCTTTTTTTATTGCTCAAAATACTTGAAAAAATATTTTTTCTATGA
>JAAYJG010000353.1 GCA_012523055.1 Ruminiclostridium sp.
CGTAAGCGGCAATTTTAGCGAAATCAGTAACATGATCGATCGTTGCATCCATGCCCAGTTGTTCAAGCGCTGCTTTTGTTGCAGCTTCGAGTTGATTGCATTTTGCGCAGCCGCTCCCAAGCACTTTGACACTCGCGCCCTCAGCCTTTGCTTTTTCTGCATTTGCCATACTTTCGGCATCGCAGTTGCCTCCGCAGCAACAAGAGGTAGTTTTTTCAACTTTATTTTTCTTTCCAAACAACGCCATAATCATTCTCTCCTTATCATTTATTATAATTCAAATTTAACATACAATCCAACACTGGGTCAGATAATACTTATTTATCTGCAGCAGCTGCCTTCGCACGAACAGCGGGATTTGGTTTTCTTGCCATCAAAGAAGACTTTCAAGTTTTCAGGTAATTCATATCTATCGCTAGAGCATCTTGCATCAGATTGGCCGAATACAAGCTGAAGGATGCCTTCTGCGAGCATTTCTCTGGGTGGGATCTCGAATGTCTGTCCATTATACTCAAATACACGGCATTCCACATTTGTATCACTGATTTCACGGCAACAACCGCAGCTGTTTTCGGCAACTGTTCTACAGATGTCCTGACCATTCACTCGAATTGTTGGTGATGAAACAAATTGGTGCTGTATGGCGATTTCAGCCGTCTTCATTTCAATTTTCTTGTATTCGACAGTAAAACCGGCAAGCTCTATGGCGGGGGTAAGCACCAGCATCACCTCGTCAAGAACGCTATCTGTCCCGATGCATCGCTCACAGGTTTGAAGATCAAGATAGAGATATTCAACAACAACCTTCTTTTCAAAAGCACAGTCATAACCGCAGGAGCAGCAGGATTTCCCTATTGTTTCTGTCATCATACATTCCTCCTAAATTATTAATGCTTGTAAAGCGTTAAATAGATAACCAACGATAATAATTCCTATCGTACATATTGCAATAAACAGTGCCAGCAGCTTCGGCTTAACTGCCTTGCGCAGCATGATGATGGATGGCAGGGACAGAGTGGTTACACCCATCATAAACGACAACACCGTACCCAGTTGGGCTCCTTTGGAGAGCAACGCTTCAGCAATCGGAATTGTACCAAATATATCAGCATACATCGGTACACCAATTACTGTCGCTAATATAACACCGAAGGGGTTGTTGCTTCCAAGCAGGGATACGACCCATTCCTCCGGTATCCAATTGTGAATGACCGCACCTATTCCAACACCAGCCAGGATGTATGGAAAAACTTTTTTAAAAGTAGATTGGGTTTGTTCCTTTGCATATATCAATCGGTCTTTCCTTGTCAAATCCGGTGATTCAATATCAACACTTCCTGCTGTCAAAATAAAGCTTTCAACATGCTTTTCCATTTGAGCTTTCTCAATTAGAGTCCCACCGATTATAGCAATTAGTAAACCGAATATCACATATAAAAGGGCAACTTTTATACCAAATATGCTCATTAGCAGAACAAGAGAGCCCAGGTCTACCATTGGCGAAGAAATTAAAAATGAGAAGGTGACTCCCAGTGGTAAACCTGCGGATGTAAAGCCAATAAACAGCGGAATGGATGAGCACGAGCAAAAAGGCGTTACCGTTCCAAGCAATGCTGCAATTGAATTTGCCCCGATCCCGCGGAACCGCCCCAAGATCTTCTTGGTACGTTCCGGGGGAAAGTAGCTTTGAATATAACTGATAATAAAGATTAAAACACATAACAGAACTACAATTTTTATTACATCATAAATAAAAAACTGAATGCTCCCTATCCAGCGATTGGAGATGTCCAGCCCCAAAGCAGATAATACACCTCCAATTAAATCATTAAGCCATTTCATACCGAGAATCTGCTTCTGAAAAAAATCCCAGATTGTTTTTAATATTTGCATAAATAAACCCTCTTTCAAAACGAACAATCATATCAAATGTTTTTGATGTATTCTGCCAGTTATAAGCCATCAAGCGGATGGCTTATATCATATGCAACAATTATTTGCTTTTGTAACAGTGTTTGGCGTTGTCAGCTTTTTTAGGAGTGCGATAGCATAAGCACTGCCATTTTCGCTGATTTTGTAATGTGTCCATTTGCCTTCCTGTCGACTTTCCACAATACCTGATTCTACCAAGACCTTCATGTGGTATGAAAGCCCCGATTGCCCCAAGTCTAACTGTTCCAATAAGACGCAGGCGCATTTTTCACCACCACATAATAAATTAAGTATTTGCAGCCGTTTTTCATCGCTAAAAGCCTTGAATACTTTTGCGTGTTCCTTATAAACTGTTTTCAAGTTGTCACCTCATATCAAATTTATTTGATATGTTATCAGTATATGCATCAAATCAAAGTTTGTCAATTTAAATGTTCCTAACGTTTACTCTGCAAACATTAGGAACAAACCAGAAAAGACTGCAGCCCTAAATAGAATTGTCTTTTTCGAAAAATAAAGAATAGCTCCGTTCTTTTGCAATAGTCCAATTTCAAATAACGGGGCAGAAAAATTCTGCCCCGTTATCAGCTTCATTTGTTGATTTATATTGATGTCTGCACGATTGAATAACAGGTTATACCTTTTTTCCATCAAGCTTGCGAACTGAGATATCACAGTTCTCCAAGCCGCTTGGAAAATAGACGGATCACTCAGCTTACGCCAGTGTAAACGACGCCAGGCTTGCACTACCGCTGCCCGTGTACGTAAAATACAGGGTGTGGATACCGTCCGGTATGGTAATGTCTGCTGAAAACTCGGTCCATATGTTGGCGGAAATAACCGGTATTGTTCCCAGCGGCTCACCGTCCCATGCTGTTTTCACTTCAAAAACCCCCTTGCAATAGCCTCGTACTTTAACAGAGACCTTACGGATACCCTTACAACTGAAGTATTTGAAGCCTGCAGTAGCTGAATCCTTCATATTGGCAATAAAACCAATCTCTTCATCTCCATCCCTTCCGTCCTGAGTTATCTTTGGGAATTGGTTGTTCATCCAGGACGCGGTCCAGTCTGTATAAAGGGATTCTTCACTGCAGTAAAGATTACAAGCCAGGTAGGTTAGGTATTCTCCACGGCCTGTAAGCGGGCCGCCATTAAGGCCGCAGGAGGTCATTTCAACCTGTGGAATCGCTCCGTCATCCATGATGGAAATTGGCTCAGCACATGCCTGACGGCTGAAATTCGTTCCATTGGTATGCCTGTGGTAGAAAATATACCATTGGCCATTGATTTCTGCCATGCCGCCATGGTTGTTGCCACCATAAAACATGGGCTTTTCAGCCGGCTTATAGGAATCGATATGCAGATCGCTGTTACTGACAATCACCCCCCGATAGGCAAAGCCGTGGGTGGGGTGTTTGCTGGTGGCATAACACAATTCATGAAAGACTACGGATGAATAAACGAAATAGTAGGTGTCTCCTTTTTTTCGTATGGAGGAAGCCTCGAAAAATTCGTGCCCTTCATACCCGCTTCCCTGGCTGTAAGGCTCACTGGGAGCTATGAAGACGGGTTCTTCAACGATGGTAAGCATATCCGGCTCAAGTACAGTTGCCATGGGGCCTTTTCTGGATGTATCTCCCCTTCCGCAAAAACCTGTATACAGGTAAGTCTTATCCCCTTCGGTCAGCACTCCCGGATCAAACTGAGGCTGATCGCCTTCTCTTTCGCCCAAACGCTTTCCATTACTATCATGCACATAACCATAGAATTCGTATTTGCCTGCCGGTGTATCACAAACTGCTACTGAAACAATGCTTACCTTGTCAAGAACATAATATAGATAATAACGTCCATCAGGCCCAACCGTAACGTCGGGTGCATAAAGACACATGCGGCCGTCGGGATTCAATGGATCATCTGTTTTCCTGTAGATAACGCCTTCATATCGCCAGTCTGCCAGGTCGTCGACAGATGCTGACCAGCACACATAATCATTCAGACAGTAAACATATCCGTTAAAACGATCGTGTGAACCATATACATAAACCCTGCCGTTATAGACATGTGGTTCGCCGTCAGGAATATATTCCCATGATGGCAGATAAGGATTAAGTCCTTGTTTTTTCATTATACTTTACACTCCCAAAAATTTAGAAATAATCAGAACATTTGTAGCATAACATGTGGTTTTCGGGTAGTCAATGAATAATAGAAACGCTCCCTGTTTGTCTTGGGATACGCTACTATCCAGAGGTATGTGCTTTATCCTGAGCGCAGCGATGTCAGTCTGTGTCTGCTTATCTCTGAATAGTAGCCTTGGATGCCCCATTTGTTGATATATAGCGTAACTTGTCAACGAACACTAATGAATTTCAGACAGAATAATATCGACACAGGCTTCAAAGTCATATACAATGTTGCTGTAGCAGTAAGGTTCTCGGGAGTTTTAGGCAAACATTAAAATCATTTGTGAATGAAGGAAAACGATACTGTAATACCCTGCCATAGTATCAAGGGGGTTTAGTTTATGGGTATATCCACTCTCAATAACACAATTACATTGGTTAATCGGATTCTAGATACGAAGCAAAGCACCGTTCCCATAATAGAAACAAAACCGCAAAAGCCAGCCTTTAAAGCTTCTCAAATTCAGCAGCCGTTTGAGCGGGTAACCCCCGAATCGCAGAATATTCCCTCTGGAAAAATTGAAGCATTCATAAAGAAGATAGTTCAGGATAAAACAATCAAGCTGCATAACCTGATGATTTTACGAAACGGGAAGGTTCTTTGTGAAACAAGCTTTGGTGAACAAAGCCTTAACACCTGGAAATGTACATTTTCCGTTTGTAAAAGCATTACCTCTCTGGCCATTGGGATTTTGATTGATGAAGAGAAATTGCACCTGGATGATAAAGTGATCGATTTCTTTCCCCAATACGCAACCCCCGTGAATCGGTTGCTCCATAAGGGGTTGACCGTGCGGCATCTGCTTACAATGACGAGCACTGTGTCGTTCAATGAAGCGGAGAGCATGACTGAAAACGACTGGGTTAAGTCCTTTCTGAATTCCATCACCAGGGGTGATGTCGGTAAAACATTCAATTATAACAGTCTGAACACCTATATGTTGTCTGCGATCGTGCATGAAGTAACAGGTGACGGGTTAACTGAATACCTTAAAGAAAGGCTTTTGCATCCCCTGGGCATTACCAATATATTTTGGGAGAAGTGCCCGAATGGCATTGAAAAGGGGGGCTGGGGGCTTTATATTCTTCCTGAGGATCTGGCGAAAATTGGTCAGCTTGTGCTTCAGGACGGAGTGTGGAATGGCAGACAGATTGTTTCAAAGGATTGGATAACACAGGCTACCACGGCACATATTACCGTACCGGAGGGGTATGGCGGCTTTAACTACGGTTACCAGATATGGGTCGGAAGAAACCAGAATACGTTTTTATTCAACGGATTGTTTGGGCAAAATATACTTGGTTTTCGTGACAGTAACATTTTACTTGTTACCAATGCCGGGAACGATGAACTGTTTCAGCAGAGCAATTATTTTACTTACGCCAATGAGTGTTTTACGGATTTATCAGGCGATCGGCTGCAGGAAAACCCCAGTGCTTATCGCTGTTTAAATGAATATCTGTCGAGCCTGAAACCGCTCCAACCTCCAATAAAGACGAAGAAATCCTGGTTGAGCAGGCGTTCCACTGATCAAACAACTCCTCTTCCCAGGGAATGCTATACGCTGTGCACAAAGAGCCTATGCGCACAGGAGGAAGCAGCAGCTTCCATTGGCTTGCTGCCCTTGGTTTTGCAGTCTTTCCAAAACAATTACACAAAGGGCTTGCAGAAAATAGAGCTCATGATTCACGATGATAAATTTTTCATGGATTACAAGGAGAATGACGAATTGTATCATCTGGCCATCGGATTTGACCATGCAGAGTATACGGAGCTTACCTTTCATGACGAGCCTTACCTGATAAGTGCCAGGGGTAAATTTGCAACCGATGAGGATGAGCGTTTGGTGTTAAAAATTCAGCTGGATTTCCTCGAAACACCTTGCAGTCGGATCATAAAGCTGTTTTTTATCGACGATGAGGTGATCCTGGAGCAGTCTGAATTTCCCGGACATGAGTTTACTATTCAGAGTCTATACTCCATTAAGGAAATCTTCCAAAAGAAACCTGTGATCGGTCATGCAATCACAAGGTTTGACAACGGATATCTACTTTACAAGATTGAAAAAGTAATCATACCCAAAATTATGTTGGAGCAAAAAGAAAAAGAAGTAATAAAAGGCCCTTTGGATTTGTAGATTTCTCTGCTATTTCGCCAGTTTTAGAATAAATGACTCAATTATCCCACAGTGTTTTGAGTGCTTGCTTTCACAGCAGACTATCGACAGCGGTGCGATATCACACCTGAACATATCGGTACCGGTGCTCGAAATATCCGATGTTAGAAAACCCACCCGTTATATTCCCGGGTGGGTTTTTATTTGCAAGTCTTTTCATTTCACTTGATTGAGGAAAGTTTCATTTCAAGCCACTGTTCACAGTCGCTGAAATTTTGTCGGTAACTTCCGCAAATTCACGGATCTCCGCGGCAATCCGGCTGCATCTGTTTTTATCCTGTAAGGCAGCAAGGGTAATATTGAAGCCTCCGCCAAGGGCTTCCAAATCCTCTCCATTCTGCTCGTTCCACATTCTTCGCATCTGATGATACAAACCATGAATCTGTTCAATAAACTTTAAATCCGGGTTCAATTCCAGGGCCTTATCTAAAAAACCATGGCAGCAGCTGCTGTTGGTAGCCAGATTGCATACATATACAGTGTACATGGACCAATCATCAAACTCTTCAGGCTTCATCCCATCAAACCTGCCGCTTTCAATCTCTGCAGCCCAGGAACGGAAACCCTCCGCCCCAAAACAGTAACCTTCCGTTTTTCTCGTCAGAAGCTGAGGCAGAGTTAAAATCCTGTTGCGATAAAGCTCGGCCAGCGCAACAGTTTTCCTCTTTTCACCGATAAAAATCCAGCCATTGCTGCTCTCCTCTTTTTATTCTGATTTTTGGTGTAGTTTTCAATTGTGATACTTTTATGGATTTGAAGTACTTTGTTCCTTGTCCATCCGAACCAATTAAAATGGTCTCAGGTTTTTGCAGGTACAAATCAGAAGCCATATAGGGGAAGTTCACACCACAATACCTCACTTCACCGTTCATTACGACGGCAAAGTGCTTTTCACCTATAATCCATGTGAGGGTATTGTATTCGTTATAGTTAATTCTTCCAAGCTCTGGGTAACAGCAATAGTTCCCCACAATGGGCTGATGAAAGCAGAGTGCTTCCTTTGACAGCCGGCTATCGGCTTTGTTCTCCATATTGATGGCGAACAGGTTATTTCCATGATAAATCCGGATACTGCCCTCATCACTGCCATAACCAAAGCGTTCGCTTTCGCGGTCAGCCTTGAACTCAATATCCACACGAAATGGGATCCTTACTGAAACATTTGTTGAAAGCTTCCGAGCTGCAATCCAGCCGATAAATTCTGCTTCACCAGTTTCAAGCACCTTGTAATGAGGCTCATTGACAGGTGTAATCTCAGTTAGCGGAATGCTGCTTTCAAATAAGACCGGATTTGCCTGTTCAATCTCATCTGGAGAAATGCCCTGAACCTGCTCATTGAGGTCAAGTTGATTCGTGTCTGGTAGCCGTCTTTTCACAGGCAGGAATACATTGATTCTTTCGCGCAGACTGTCGGGGGAAATAACTGATTCCACAAGGGACTCATGACGCAGAGCTCCGCCATGGCGATAATCCACCTCGTAATAGGGGTTATGATCAAAGCTTTTTATCATTTTCCTGTGAAACGAAGCAATGTCTTCGTCCACATAAACACTGCCAACGGCGAATAACCCTCCGTCGAATTCATCATCCAAATAGGGGCTGTCATTGACAAAATCCTTGTCTATGCTGTGGAGGATAATTGTTTGGGTACGCTCATCCTGATACTCAAAAAGCTGGTGGCTTCCGGGTGTGCCAAAAGTGATTCGGTTTTTCCCCAGCCAGTCCCAAAATCCGTCAACGTCAGATGTATCAGTACCTTTCATTTTTGACGAAAGCATTCGCATCGGGGGTAAATCGACGATAGACAAATCCGGTGGTTTTGACACTTGATCAGATAGTTCCGACAGTCTTTGAAAGGAGTATTCCTCTTCGTTGTTAGGGTTTTGCTGCATATCAAGCTGCTTTTCCAGCTTCTCATACAAAAGCGGCAAAGCGGATATATGCTTGATTCCTTTTTCCATCATGGTCTGTGTAAATCTGTTGATAATTCGCTTCAGTTCATGCAGCGCATCAATTTCGTGATCAATAGCATTGATACGGTCAATAAAACTGTCCACCAAAACAGTGGTGTCATGGCTTTCATAAATTCTGACAATGTCTCTGACGGGAATTTGCATTTTTCGAAGAACCAGAATCTGCTTTATCCGTTCAATATTCTCTTTGTCGTAAAAACGGTATTTTTCAAACTGAAGCCGTTCACTGCGCACAAGGCCCATCTGCTCATAATATCGCAGGGTTCTGGATGTGATGCCAAGCTGAACTGTCAGATCAGTGATTTTTACCAACTCCATACTTCAACCCCCTTTCGGTTGATGAGTTGATTATATCACTTGACCTTGCGTCAAAGTCAACACTCCTTTCAGACCCTCTAGATTTCTTGCATAGGCTTGAACAAAGTATTGGTCTTCATTTTTGCATGGGAATCATGTTATACTGCCATGAACAAAGTACCTCACTGTTATATTATTCATTTTTTCTGCTTCATCGAGGCATTTGGCAGAGGAATTCAAAACAATCTGAGTCAATTACAGCCGCTGTAATTTTATTGGTAACTTCCCCGAATTTACAGAGCTTCGCGGTAATCCGGTTGCGTCGGTTTTTAACCTGCGATGCAGCAGGCGTAATGCTGAAGCCACAGTCAAGGGTCTTCAAATCCTCTCCGTTTTTTTCGTTTCACATCCTTCGTATTTGATGATATACCCGTGAGTTTCTTCAATAAACTTTAGATTAGCGTTCAATTGCAGAGCCTTGTCCAAAAAACCATGGCTGCTGCTTGTTGCCAGATAGCATGCAAATACAGTGTACATGAACCAGTCAACAGACTCCTCATCTACCCGCAAACTATTCTGTGTATGACGTTTTGGTATCTATCTTAATGATATTATTGACTCCATCCCATGTAACTCCGAAGTTTATTACTTTTCCTACATCTCTTAACTTGAAGTAATTATTTCCTCCTATTGTATACACCAAAAACTCAGTTTGGTTACCATTCACATAAATTTTTGATGGTGATATTATAGCGTCAGTAGTTGTTGTATTTGCTTTTACCTTTAGTTCTCCACCTACCGATGTGTACTTCTTTTTTGTTAGTAAATATATTGCCTTATTATCACCATCCCAAGTTACTTCAAAGTTTTTTTCTGTTCCATTTATTGCTTGTGCTAGATCTCTTAACTTGAAATAGTTATTTCCACCTATACCATATGCTTCGAAAGCTACTTCTTTACCGTTTATTAACACTTTAGATTTTGTAAGGCTAGCCTTCTGTTTTGGTATTCCAATTAAAGGTTTCCTTGAAAGAGACGTTTATAAGGTAATATGGATTCGGGCGAACCAATCGAACAAAAAGAGGTCGCTCCCCCCGTCAGGGTGTTGGAACGCATCGCATAAGTATTTCCTGAATGATATTAATAATTGTTTACAATATAATGCAATTGTTACATTACTCAATGATTTTGAAACGGTGAAAGAAAAATATTATGCAATCTTAGAGGCTAATAATCGCTTATTAGAAATGCTCAAAGAAATAGATCATTTACCTAAAACACATGCTGAGAATTATTATAACCAGTGCTTACAAAAGAAGAATTTGTTAACCATGCCTATTATCAATCTTTTCTGCATTGGAAAAGTAAAGCGACTCATGGAAGAATTCAGACCAGGTATTCAGTCGAATAATGAGCATTTCGTTACTAAGCATCAATTTGTGACAAAGAAGATAGATATTAATGGCCTTCTTAAATTGGCGTTTTGATTTTAATGTAGAATATATGCATAACAACCTGGAAATACGAGTGCTGATATACATCTTTATTGCGTTTATGAACTTCGTTTTTATTAAGGTTATTGCATTGGTGAAAAGAAAGAAGAGCTTTATTCTTGGTTTAATTAGCAACTTGTTTCAATACATTAAAGAAAACATATCAATAATTATCTATTTATTGATTGGTGTCTTCCTTATAACGGCTATTATTTATTATATTGATTTAAATACTGTATTTAGTTCCGTTTCTACTCTATATACAGTATACCTGTTTTTCCCTCTTATTGGCATTAACGCATACCTCCTTGTTAAATCAGTAAACGATAAAAAGAAAGAGCTAAAAAAGCAGGATGAGGAAAATACGCAGCTAAAGCAATATATTGAATTAATTGAAAACTATCAAACAAAACTGAGCAAGTATAAACATGACATAAATAATTTCCTGATAGCCATTAAGGGTTTTGTAGACACAAAAGACTATACCGCGTTCGAAAGCTATTTTAATCAACATTTGTTCAACGAGTATAAGAAATATAGAGATCAGGATGCCTTTCTAAATGAATTGTTCCATATCAAGAATCCAGACCTAAAAGGAATAATTAGTTTCAAGCTGAATCATGCAATCGATTTAGGTGTAGATGTTACATTTAATGTCTTTGAGGATATCGATTTTAAACAAAACTCTTTTGACATCTGTAGAATCCTCGGAATATTCTTAGATAATGCTGTGGAGGAGTCTTCATTATCACCTGTAAAGAGATTGACTCTTCTCATAGCAAAGTTTGATGACAGTATTTCCTTGATTGTAAGCAATTCATTCACCGAAAAGCCCAATCTGACAAGGATTAGCGAAAAAGGGTTTTCAACGAAAGGTACATCAAGAGGTTTGGGATTATTCATTGTTCAAGACATTATTGCTGAAAATAAACATTTGAATGTGAAAACATCAATGGAATCTGATATGCTTGTTCAGGAATTAATAGCAAGTTGTTGATCAATTTCAAATTGGAGTGAGTATTTAGATGATAAATGCTTTTATTATCGAAGACGATATTATAGTGTCAAAGTCAATAAAGAAGAGTATTCAAGATAACTTTATACGAAATAATGTGAAAGGTAGTATAAGTGAGATAAACAGCAATTTCGGCAGTATCTTGTTTTAGCCAACTTAAAATGACACAAAGCTGATGGTATTGCC
>JAAYJG010000354.1 GCA_012523055.1 Ruminiclostridium sp.
CACTCATTGTGATTGATGGCGTTACCGGTGGGAACATACGGAACCTCTCTTCGCAGGATATTGAATCGATGACCGTGCTGAAAGATGCAGCATCTGCAGCCATCTATGGCACGCGTGGTGCGAATGGCGTTATCCTGATTACCACAAAGAAAGGTGCTGCAGCACCCGGAAAAGCACAGGTTACTTATGACAGCTGGATAGGTGTAAATCTGGCACATACACCCAGGGCCGTTCTAACACCGGACGAGTTTCGCCGCTCACGCCGGGGAACGGATTACGGAGACAATACGATATGGTATGACCTGCTTGTAAGGGATTTCTCCTACGATAACAACCAATACCTGTCGATTAATGGAAGCACCAATAACGGTCATTACGGTTCATCTTTCAATTACAAGAAAGCGACCGGTATAGATATCAAATCCGCCCGTGAGGAGTTTGCCGGACGTTTTGTCCTGGAACAGAGAATGCTGGAGAATCGACTTCAATTAAACGGTTCGCTCAATGCACGAAGGGTCAATGAGGAATGGGGAAATACCGGGATGTTCGACACAGCACTGAATATGAATCCCACTATGCCGGTATACAATGAAAATGGCACCTATTACCAGCCCACATCTCCCACGGGTGCACGCAACCCAGTGGCAGAAATGAAGGAGATAGACAACAACGGCCAGCGTCTCTATGTGCTGGGTACCGCTGAAGCGAAACTCAATCTTATTCAGCAGCAGAATCAACTGCTGAACACCTCCCTGAGCTATTCGTTACATTATGACGACCTGAAACAACAATATTATACTCCCTCCAGTTCAGGCGAGTCTTTCTGGGGCGGATACAAAGGCAGGGCCAACGTTCAATATCAGAAATGGTATACTAACCGTCTCGAGTGGCTTTTAAACTACTCGCTCGACTTAAGCGACCACAGTTTCAAGGCTGTTGCCGGTTACTCATACGAAGAATCCCACTGGGAACGACTACAGGCATCAAACAACGATTTTACTTTCGACAACATCAAATGGCATGACCTGGGTAGCGGAAGTTTTCTTGCCGATGGAAAAGCAAGTATGGGCACGGGAGCTTCACTCTCTAAACTGATTGGTGTTTTCGGACGTGTGAACTATAACTGGAGAAACCTGGTCATGGCCTCCCTCTCTCTGCGTCACGAAGGTTCCACAAAGTTCGGGAAAGAACACAAATGGGGTTCTTTTCCTTCAGCCTCCATTGCATGGGAGTTGGCCAACATGAACTTTATGGAGCCGAATTCCGAATGGATTCAAAGCCTGAAGCCGAGAATCTCTTATGGTGTCACTGGCCGTTCTGATTTTGGAGCATACCAGTCACTGGCCACATACAGTACAAAAGCCCAATATTTCATCGACGGAGAATGGGTAAAAGGATATGCACCCTCCAACAATGCCAACCCACTGTTGGGATGGGAAAAAAGCATCAGTACAAATATTGGCGTTGATTATTTACTCTGGAACAGGGTGAGGGGGTCGATCGACTATTTTGACCGTCAATCCAAAGATCTCCTTTACAACTACACAGCTCCACAACCACCCTTTGTGTATCCCAATATCCTGGTCAACGTCGGGACTACACAAAACAGTGGTTTTGAGTTTGCAGTAGATGTTGATATATTCAAGGAGACACCGGTTCAATGGACCTCGGGAATAAATTATTCCTATGGCACCACTAAATTGAAACAGCTTTCGAACGACATCTATGAGGCATCCTACCTGGAACTGTACCTCAAACCGGGAGTAGGAACCAGCGAATACTTCTTCCGGGTTCAGGAAGGGGGAAAGATTGGTCAGTTCTATGGTTATGAGTTTGCCGGTATAGCGGATGGACAGATGATGATTTACGACAACGACAACAACCCCGTAGCTGTTGGTGATGCCAATCCTGAGTACAAACGTTACATTGGGAACGGCACTCCCACTAGTTTCCTTTCCTGGAACAACACACTACGGTACAGGAATTTTGACCTGAACATATTCTTCAGGGG
>JAAYJG010000045.1 GCA_012523055.1 Ruminiclostridium sp.
AGCAGTACCTTGTCACATACGCTGGTATCGCCATCAACTGAAACACGATTAAAGGATTTATCCACGGTCGCACTCAGCGCTTTTTGCAGAAGCTCTTTGGAGATGGCGGCATCGGTCAGTAAAACACTTATCATCGTAGCCATGTTTGGATGAATCATCCCGGAACCCTTTGCCATACCAAAGATGGATGCGGTTTTTCCAGAAAGCTCGATCTTCACAGAAACCAGTTTGGGAAAGGTGTCTGTAGTCATGATGGCTTCAATGGCATTGGCCGCGCCTTCGGTGCTTAATTGGACGAAGGCCTCCTGAAGCCCGGCTTCTATTTTATCCATTGGCAGACGGTACCCGATAACACCTGTAGAGCCAAGCAGCACCTGCTCTTTCTGACATCCCAGCAAACTGGCGGCAAGCCCGGCAAAGTGTTCGGTATCGGCGTCTCCCTCGGGTCCGGCACAGGCGTTGGCGTTTCCGCTGTTGATTGCAATCGCCTGAACAGGGTTGGCTATCTGTTTCATGGTCCATTTCACCGAATGGCCCTTTACGACATTCTTTGTAAACACTCCGGCTGCAATCGCCGGTTTATCTGAGAGGATCAAGGCCAGATCACGTTTTCCGTTTTTCTTGATGCCGCACGCAACACCTGCGGCTTGATATCCCTTTGGTAATTGAATGCTCTTCTCCATGTCCATTCCTCCAAATGATTAAATATACATTAGATTGCATAATTATACAATGAACAAATTCCGAAGTCAACATCTATTTTCATGTTATTCTTTCAGCAGCCATGTGCTTCGAAGAATGTTTCCTTTCGTCATTGTAATTACCGAGTCACCTGCAAACTTTCGTGAATTGTGACTAGGAGTCCGCTTGGAAAGTCGACTTTCAGCAAAAAACCATGCAAAATCTGTGTTTTTTATACGGAGTTACGCGGGTTTCGAGCTTTTAGAATCTGGAATTACTGAATAAGTATGTTTTTCCGAGCGGACTCCTAGTAACAACAGAAGTTACTGTTTACACCCCTGTTTATTTAGTTCCCAAGTTACTACCGAGGTATGTGTTTTATCCTGAACGCAGCGATGTGATTCTTAGCGCAGCGATGTGATCCTTAGCGTAGCGAAGGATCTTGTCAGGAGTAATTGGAGATCCTTCACTACGTTCAGGATGACAGATACTTCGTTCAGCAGGTTGCGCCTGCTTACCTATGTACAGAAACTTGATTCGTTATGGTTACGTAGCGGCGGCGTTGACAAAAGAACGGGTATTCGATAAGATTGACATGGACCTCGCCAGTGGCGAATACTGGAACATCGTGGAGGATATTATGCAGGAATATTTTGATAAGCTGAAACAAACCGAGCTGCATCTGCGGCTGAAGATTGATAAAGCCCCCTATATTGCAATTGTTTTGGGCTCCGGCCTGGGCAACCTGGCAAACTCCATTCAAAACAAGCTTGAAATCCCCTATGACCAAATTCCCAACTTCCCCAAAACCACCGTTCCCGGCCATGATGGGCGGCTGATCTTTGGGCAGTTGGGTGACAGGGACATTGTGGCCATGAAGGGACGCTTCCATTATTATGAGGGTTGGGATATGAATGATGTGGTTTTCCCTTTGCGCATCTTCAAGCTTCTCGGGGTTGAGAACCTGATTCTGACCAATGCCGCGGGGGGAATTAACACCCAGTTTAAACCGGGTGATCTGATGCTGATCAAGGATCACATCGGCTTTCTTGCGGACAATCCTCTCAGGGGTTTGAATATGGATCAGTTCGGACCCCGCTTCCCCGACATGTCCCAGGTTTATGACCGTGAAATGGTGGAGCTTTCCGCCGATTGCGCCTTAAAGCTTCATTATGAGATCCGAAGAGGGGTATATGCCTATGCAAAAGGGCCGTCCTTTGAAACCCCCGCTGAGATCAGGGCATTTCGTGCACTTGGTGCAGATGCCGTGGGGATGTCAACCGTACCAGAGGCAATAACGGCACGTCACATGGGCATGAAGATTCTCGGTATATCCTGCATCACCAATATGGCTGCCGGTATTCTAAAACAGACGCTGAACCACGAAGAGGTGATGGAAACAGGCAGGAGGGTTCAAGAGAAATTTTCCAATCTCGTCACCGAAATCGTTCAATGTTGGCCATAGGTTATTACGGAATAGAAGCGGGGTTTCCCCGCTTTTTTACGCTTTCAAAAAAGAAGTCCTCCACCTCTGCAGACGGTGGGAGTATGTTACCAGGTCGCTCTTCGCTGGATTTTACAACTCAAAACCCTCTATTTACGCGCCAGCCTGCGCTTTCGCTCGTTCCTTCAGCTTGATTTTGCGAAAAACCGATGAAACGATCAATATCCCAAAGGCGATCAGGCTTGCCTTTGCCACAACCGAAACCCCGAAGGTGGCGGCAGCGGAATAGTTCCCTTCAGTGAGGGATTGAATGGTGCGATAGGCATCGACCC